>CAJXLG010000008.1 GCA_913055885.1 uncultured Rhodospirillales bacterium | reverse complement strand
CACCGCCGACGTCGGGCGGGCCGGCCTGCGCCTCGCCCCCGGCGCCCCCGAGGACGGCATGGCGGCCAGGAAGGCGGGCGAGGACAAGGCGGACAAGAAGGACGATAGTGCCCGCCAGGCCGCCCTGGCCGTGGTGGAAAGCCTCATCAAGAAAAAGATGGGCAAAAAGGACGGCGACAAGGAGGAAAAGGCCGAAAAGAAGGAACCCGCCGCCCCGGCCATGGTGTCGGCGAACGTCGCCATCCCCAACGCCTTCGCCGTGCACATCACCGTGGGCGCGGCGGACGGCGGCGGACGGTTCGCCGTGGGGGTCTACCAGGGCCAGGGGCGTGAGGCCCTGGATTCCGGCTACCGCCTTGCCTATACCCCGGACAGCGCCCCCGTGGTGGAACTCCTGCGCCAGGGGCGGCACGGGTCGGCGGTGGTGGATGCCGGCGGCAAGCCCGCCGAGGCGGGCGGCACCGCCGAGCGCCGCCTGGTGTGGACGCGCTCCCGGAAGGGCACCATGAGCGTGCGGGTTGACGGCGAGGAAGTGCTGCGCGTCCGGGACCGCGGCTTCCGCGATCCCTTCGACGGCGTCATGCTGCGCGCCGAGAACCAACCCTTCACCGTGAGCGCCCTGCGCATCGACGGGGCGCCCTGACGGCGGCGATTTCCGGGGGTCTCCCCGCTTTTTTCAAACGTCCATCGGGCGGCCTCATCCTTCGAGGCTCCGCTTTCGGCGGATCACCTCAGGGTGACGAGGCGTTAAAGAAATTCGCCACATGATCGTCGTCTTGAGGTGCCCATGCCGCCAGGCATGGCCTCGAAAGACGACGTACAAGCGCAATAGTTGCTCCTGCGAAAAAGCGGGGAAACCCCGGCGAATTTCCTCTTGCATCGCGGCGCCGTTCGCCTTACATCAGGGCGCACCGAGGGGCCAGTAGCTCAGCTGGTAGAGCAGTCGACTCTTAATCGATTAGTCGGGGGTTCGAATCCTCCCTGGCCCACCAATATCCCGGGCCCCGGCCGGTGCGGCCGGGGCCCGTTTGTTTGGCCCTCTTGGCACGGCGCCGCTTCCGGGCCATATTGAAGCCCAACTGATCCATCCCGCGCGGAGGCGTCATCATGAGCGGTGATACCATGGACGCCCGGGGCGCCTGGTGCCCCGGCCCCCTGATGAGCCTCATCGCCCGCATCAAGGAGATGGACGTGGGCGACGAGGTGGAGGTGCTGTCCAGCGACCAGGGCAGCTACGAGGAAATCCCCGAGTGGTGCGCCAAGGTGGGTCACGAAGTGGTGGACCGCGCCCGCCACGACGATTACGTTTCCGTCACTGTCCGCCGCGCCAAGTAACCGCGCGTTTTCCACCGCCAACAAAGTCCGTCGCCGCCACCCATACCAAACGGTGTCTATCGCGCGCGTTTATTTTTCGCTACAATTATCGCGAAAATGCGTTGGTCATGTTCGGCTGGGAAAGATGCGGCACGTCGTGAAAACCTTTGTGCGACGGGTTGCCCCCCGGAAAACGGCCGCCGCCTGTTGCCGCTCCGTGGCCCGGTTCGTCGCGGCCGGTGACGGCCGCGTGCGGCACCATTGCGGCCGGGCGTGGGTCCGGCTGGCGCCCGAGGTGCGGCGCATGGCCGCCCTCGCCGCCGTGTGGGGCCAAGCCGGCATGGCGCGGGCGGGCGAAGCGGCGGCCCGGGGCCGGCTGGGGGCGGCCGCCGCCATGGCCGCCCTGCGCCCCCCGGCGCGGCGGCTTGTTGCCTGGTGGACACGGGCGGGCGAACGCCTGAAACCGGCCGGCGCCCGACTGGCGCGGCTCCGCGACACGGGCCAACGGGCCACAGCGCGGGCGCGCCAACAGGCACGGAGCCTGGCCGGGCGCGGCCGGCCGCTGGCAGCCCGTTTTGCCGCCCGCGTCGGCTCCCTGCCGGCCCGGCCGCCGGCCGTGGTCCGGCGGCGGCCGCGGGCCGCTGGCGCGGCGGCCATGAGTCTGCTGGTGGTCGGCCTGGTGGTGGGCCTGGGGGCATCGGCCCCGTCTCGGGGGCCGGACGGCGCGGTGCCCGGGGTCCATGAGGTATCGGGGGCCGTCCCGGGCACCGGAAGTCCGGAGGCCAGCATTTCCCGCGTCGCCGTGGGATTGCCCGCCCTGCCACTCGACGCCACGCAACCGGCGCCGGCGACCGTGCCCCGTCCGCGCGAGCGGCCCGACGTGGTCCTCGACCGGCCCAGCCACACCACCCGCGCGCTGCGCGCCATCCGCCGGGCGGCCCGGGAAACGGGCCTGGATTTCGGGCTGCTGGTGGCCATCGCCCAGCGGGAATCCAGCCTCAACCCGCGCGCCCGTGCCCGGCGCTCCTCGGCGCACGGCCTTTTCCAGTTCACCGCCGTCACCTGGCTGCGCACGGTGGAGCGTTTCGGCGCCACGCTGCGCATCCCGGGAGCGCACCACGTCACCCGGCTCAAGGACGGCCGCATGCTGGTGACGGACTGGGACGCCCGGGAGGTCCTGCTCATGCTGCGCGCCGACCCGTGGCTCAACGCGCGCGCGGCGGCCCACTTCCTGCGTGCCCAGAAGCGTTCCCTGCGCGAGGCCCTGGGTCGCGAGCCGCGCGACGGCGAACTCTATCTGGCCCACTTCCTGGGCCTGCCCACGGCGCGCCGCGTCCTGCAGGCGGCGGACGAGACGCCCAAGCTGCCCGCACGGGGCCTGGTGCGCGCCGCCGCCGTGCGCGCCAACCCCGGCATTTTCGAGGGGACCGGCGGCAAGCCCCGCACCGTGGTGCAGCTCGTCGCCTGGGCGGAAGCCGCCATTGCGCGGGCCCGGCTCATGTTCCGCGACCGGCTGGCGGAGGCCGCGCCGGAGCGACCGGCCCAGCGGGCCGCGCCGCGACTCTCCATGGCCGGCGTCCCCTTCCGGGTCGCCCGGCGGCTCTGACCGGCACGGCGCTCAGCCGCCACGCAGACCCTACACCACGGCGCGGTACAGCAGGTCGGAGACGGCGTCGTCGCCCCGGCGCGCCGCCACGGTGTGGGCCGTGGTGCCGTCCGGGGCCTGGATGTCGGGACGGGCCCCCGCCGCCAGGAGCACCCGCACCGTGGGTGCGTCGCCCGCCGACACGGCGCGCACCAGGGCCGTTCCCCCCTCGGCATCGGCCGCGTCGGGCGCCGCGCCCGTGCCCAGCAGGGCCCGCACCACCGGGGCGTTGCCGCGGCCCGCGGCCACCACCAGGTTGCCGTCCACGCCGCGGGCGGGGTCCAGGAAGCCGTCCCCGTGCAGAAGCACTTCCCCGTCCGCCACGCGCGACGTGGCCGGCTGGTAGCGCTGGGCGCCGGTATCCACCAGCCACGCCCCCTCGCCCATCTCGAGAGCGGCCGTCTCCGCCTCCGTCTCGCTGTCGCAGGCCCGCGCGCGCGCCAGATCGGCGGACACCGCCACGTACCGGCCCTGGCCGGGCTCGCGGCCGGCTGCCTGTACACATGGTTGCGGCATGGTCACCCCTTTTTCCTTCCAGTGCGATAGCCTTATGGCCGAAAGGTTGCCATTCACCCTGCGCCGGTCAAGGTGCGGCCGATCCCGCCGGGTTGCGGCAACGGCGGCTGTCGGGCATCCTTGCCACGGATCAATTGAACGGGGATGCGCTTGGCTCGCACGAACGGCGACGAAGGGCCCGAAGCCGCCCTGCCCGGTCGGGGCGGGTTGTCGCGCGGTCTGATCCGGGAACTGCTTCTGCCGTCGGCCCATCCGGCGCACGTCCGGCGGCATCGGGCCGAGGTGGTGGCCGGGCGCGTGCGCCTCATCTCCGCCATCTTCGCCGTCGCCGCGCCGCTCTGGATTCCCATCGACGCGGCCGCCTTTGCCTGGCCCGTGTGGGGCTACCTGGCGGGCCTGCGGCTGCTGGCCGGGGCCGTTTTCGCCCTGCTCGCCCTTCTGGACCACCGCCACCTGTCGCCGGCCGGGGCGCGCCTGCGGCTCGTCGCCATGCTGGCCGTGCCGCCGGTGTTCTATCTCGCCGTCTGGCCCCTCATCGGCGGCGAACAGCTCGGTCTCTTCCCGCGCATCCTGGCGGACGCCTACGGCCTGCTGCCGGCCGTCGTGGTGGCGGGGCTCTGTATCTTCCCCCTCACCGCCGTGGAGGTGGTCGTCCTGGCCCTGCCGGTGCTGGCGGTGACGGTGGGCGCCGCCGTGGTGGCGCCGGACCAGTCCATCCCCGAGATCGCCAACACCCTGTGGCTGGTCATCCTCATCGCCGGCGTGGCCCTCATCTCCGGGGTGTCGCAGTTGCGCTACATGCTGGAGCTCATGGACATCGCGGCGCACGATCCCCTGACCGGGGCCTTCACCCGGCGTTCCGGCGAAGAGGCGCTGGACCTCCACTTCCGCCTGGCGGAGCGCACGGCGGCGCCGCTCGCCGTGGTGTTCCTGGACCTGGACGCCTTCAAGCGCATCAACGACGATCACGGTCACGAGGCGGGCGACCGGGCCCTGCAGGACGCCGCCGCCGCCCTGCACCACGCGGCGCGGCGCAGCGACATCCTGGTGCGCTGGGGCGGCGAGGAGTTCGTCCTGGTACTGCCCAACACCGACGCCGCGGGGGCCGACGTGGTGCTGCGCCGCCTGGCGGGCAACGGCCTGGGCCGCCGTCCCGACGGCAGCCCCATGACCGCCAGCGTGGGCGTGAGCGAGCGCATGGCCGACGGCATGGAGGACTGGCCGCACCTGGTGCAGATGGCCGACGCGCGCATGTACCTGGCCAAGCAGTCGGGCCGCAATGGCGTGGTGAGCACGGACGAGCTGCTGGGCCCCTTCCTGCGCGGGGACGGCGAGCGGGCCGTTTCCTGACCCCGCCCTTGTCAACGGCGCACTGGTGCCTATACTTACCGTCAAGCGTATCGGGGCGTAGCTCAGCCTGGTAGAGCGCCGGCTTTGGGAGCCGGGGGCCGGAGGTTCGAATCCTCTCGCCCCGACCACCGCCGTTTGCAGCAGGAGACGGAAATGGAACGGCAGCGCGCGCGCATCTACCGGCCGGATCGGCCCGCCACCCAGTCCGGCCGTGCCAACACCAGGCACTGGGTGCTGGAATTCGAGCCGGCAAGGCAGCGCCACCACGATCCCGTGACCGGCTGGGTGGGCTCCGACGACACCATGAACAGCCAGGTCACCCTTACCTTCCCCGACCGCGAGCAGGCCGTTGCCTTCGCCGAAAGCCAGGGCTGGCCCTACGAGGTGCTGCCCGCGCGCGAGCGCCGGCAGAAAATCAAGAGCTACGGCGACAACTTCCCCTGGGACACGCCGGAATGACCCCGGCTCCGCGCCCTTAGCTCAACGGATAGAGCACTTGCCTTCTAAGCAAGCGGTTGCAGGTTCGAATCCTGCAGGGCGCACCACCCCGTCCCCAACCTGCCGCCCGGCAGGGCGCACCACCCCGCCCCCAACCTGCCGCCCGGCAGGGCGGATCACCCCGTCCCCAACCTGCCACCGGTCGCGCGCGCCGTGTTTCGAGGCTTTTCCCAAAGGGAAAAGCACCTCAACACGACGGCCCGGGGCGCATCACGCCGATTTGCCCTTGCTGCGCCGGTAGGCGGCCTTGAAGGCGTCGCGGTCGTCCTGCTCGGCGAAGAAAATCGCCAACGTTTGGCGCCCGTCTCCCAGGTTTTCCTGCACCATGACATAGTAGCTGCCGCGGACGCGCTCCATGACCCACGCCTCGATGTCGGCGGGCGTCTTCCGGGTCTTGATCTTCACGCCGTAGGGATACGCCCTGACCATCGCCGCCCCGGACACAAGCGAAACCACAACGAAAGTATATGCAGCCTTTGGCAGCCCTGGCAAGAAGAAAGTACATTGCGGCGCAATATATATCGCAGATCATCAACCCGAGGGAGGGCCGGTGGCGAGGGGCGAGAATGCCCCGGCGTTCGGGGAAAGGCCACGCCCGACCGTCCGGAGCGAAAGCCTGCGTGGCCTCCTGAACGCCCTTCCAACGGGCTGCACCCGTTCGAACGCAAAAGACTCTGCCCGTCAGCCTTCCGGGCAGGCGTTCCCGATTCCTGCCGCCCGGAAAAAACAGGGCCGGCGGTGGCCGGCCCCTTTGGTCGCTTCTGCCTGTCCGCCCGCGGGACGGGCTCAGGCGGATTTTCCCTTGCTGTGTTGGTAGGCGGCCTTGAAGGCGTCGCGGTCGGCCTCGCTGGCGAAAAACACCGCCACCGCCTTGCGCCCGTCATCGAGGATGTCCTGGACCGTGATGGAATAGTCGCCGCTGGCGCTCTCCTCCACCCAGGTCTCGATGTCGGCCGCGGCCTTCCGGGTCTTGATCTTCACACCGTAAGGATGCTCATCCGCCATCATTACCCCCAGTGACAGCCAAGCTTATCCACGATCCATTTAAAGACCTATAACAGCGTATGCAATAAGGCTTCCGGTATAGGGGCTCACCGCCGCCCGAACAGCTTCTCGATGTCCGCCTTGTGCAGTTCCACCCAGGTGGGCCGGCCGTGCTTGCACTGGCCGGCATGGGGCGTCCGTTCCATCTCCCGCAGGAGGGCGTTCATCTCGTCACTCGACAGGCGCCGGCCGGCGCGGACGCTGCCGTGGCAGGCCATGCGCCCCACCACGTCCGTGAGCCGGTCCGCCAGCGGCTGCGTGGAATCCCATTCCGCCAGGGCGTCGGCCAGGTCACGCACGAGGCCCTGGACGTCCGCCGCCCCCAGCACCGCCGGCGTCTCGCGCACGGCCACGGCCCCCGGGCCGAAGGGTTCCACCACCAGGCCCAGGTCGGCCAGTTCGCCGGCGCGCGCCGTGAGCCGGTCGGCGGCCCCCTCGTCCAGTTCCACCACCTCGGGCACCAGGAGGCCCTGCCGCGCCACGCCGCCCGCGTGCAGCGCCGCCTTCATCCGCTCGTGCACCAGGCGCTCGTGGGCGGCGTGCTGGTCCACCAGGATGAGGCCGTCGGCCGTCTGCGCCAGGATGTAGGTGTCGTGGAGCTGCGCCCGCGCCACGCCCAGCGGATGCTCCGTCGCGGCGTTCTCATTGGCCGGCGCCTCGGCCGCCGGCGGCGCCGACGCCGTCCCGGCGAGACCCGGCAGCGGCGCGGCTTCCGCGAGACCGGGCGCGTCGGCCGGGGCCTGGGCGTTGAAGGCGCGGTCCACCGCCTGGCGGTCGGGCCCGCCGCCGGACCCGCCGGGCGCCCGCATGGCCCCCAGGGCCTGCCGGCCCGCCGTGTCGCTGGCCCGGTGGCCGGCGGCGGCCAGGGCCTGCTTGAGGGCGCCCGCCACCAGGCCGCGCACCACCCCGGCCTCGCGGAAACGCACCTCGGCCTTGGCGGGATGGACGTTGACGTCCACGGCCTCGGGCGGCGCCTCCAGGAAGAGGGCCGCGACGGGGTGGCGGTCGCCCGCCATGAGATCCTGGTAGCCGCCCTTGAGGGCACCCGCCAGGAGGCGATCCCGCACGGGCCGGCCGTTGACGAAGAAGTGCTGGTCGCGCGGACTCGCCTTGCTGTAGGTGGGCAGGCCGGCGAACCCCGTGAGGCGCAGGCCGTCGCGCTCCGCTTCCACCCACACCGCGTTGTCGGCGAAATCCTGCCCCATGATCTGGGCCAGGCGCCGGCGCCGGGCCTCGGCCGCGTCGGCGGCGGTACACGGCGGGCAGCGCAGGGGGGTGCGCTTCTCGTCGCTCACCGAGAAGCCCACCGCCGGCCACGCCATGGCGAGCCGCTGCACGGTTTCCACCACGTGGCCCTGCTCCGTGCGCGACGCCTTGAGGAACTTCAGCCGCGCCGGCGCGGCGTGGAACAGGTCGCGCGCCTCCACCCGCGTCCCCGGCGGATGGGCGGCGGGCACCGGCTCGCCCGGCACGCCGCCCTCGACGTCCAGGCGCCAGGCATCACCGCCGGCCACGCGGCTGATGAGCCGCAGGCGGCTGACGGCGGCGAGGGACGCCAGGGCCTCGCCCCGGAAGCCCAGGGCGGCGATGTGCACCAGATCGTCGTCGGGGAGTTTCGATGTGGCGTGCCGCGCCACGGCCAGGGGCAGCGCGTCGGGGGCCATGCCGTGGCCGTCGTCGGTGACGGCGATGAGGGCCTTGCCGCCCTCCGCCAGGGTGACATCCACCTGACCGGCGCCGGCATCCAGGGCGTTCTCCACCAGCTCCTTCACGGCGCGGGCGGGCCGTTCCACCACCTCGCCGGCGGCGATGCGGTTGATGAGCGGGTCGGGCAGGGCGCGGATCGTCATGAGCGGGTCCGATGGTCACGCCAGATACGCCAGGCCGAGGCTCATGCCCCCCACGATGAGGATCACCACCGTCAGCGCGATGACCGCCACCGTGCCGATCATGCCCCAGAACTGGCCGATGGTGGGCATCTTGCCCTCCAGGGCGGTGAACCGGCCGTCCATTTCCCCGAAGCGGCGATCCATGTCGCCGAACTTCTCGTCGTGCCGGCGCAGCTCGCGCAGGATCTCCTTCTGGTCCGCCTTGATCTCGTCCAGGTCGCGGCGGACGTATTCGAACTCCGTCTCCAGGCGATGGACGCGCCCGTCCACAGGATCTTCAGCCGCCATGCCGTGCCTCCGAAGTCATCCTAACCGTCATCGCCCCCTTCCCGCCACCGCTTGAGCACGGCCACGAGGCCGCGCGTGGAGGCGTCGTCGTCGGGGTCCGGTTCCCTGTCGCCCTTGAGCTCGCCCAGGATGGGCCTGGCAAGCTGCTTGCCCAGCTCCACGCCCCACTGATCGAACGAGTTCACGCGCCACAGCACGCCCTGGACGAAGATGCGGTGCTCGTAGAGGGCGATGAGGGCGCCCAGGGTGTGCGGGTCGAGCTTCCGGAAAAGGATGGTGTTCGTCGGGCGGTCGCCGGGGAAGGTCTTGTGCTGCACCAGGCGCGCCACGCCCGCCGCGTCGTGGCCCTCGCCCTCCAGCTCGGCGCGCGCCTGGCTCTCGCTCCGGCCGCGCATGAGGGCCTTGGTCTGGGCGATGACGTTGGCCAGCAGCTTTTCGTGGTGATCGCCCAGGGGATTGTGGCTCTGCGCCGGGGCCAGGAAGTCGCACGCCACCAGCCGCGTTCCCTGATGGATGAGCTGGTAGAAGGCGTGCTGGCCGTTGGTTCCGGGCTCGCCGAACAGCACGGGCGCCGTGGGCCACGTCACCAGGGTGCCGTCGCGGGTGGTGCGCTTGCCGTTGCTCTCCATCTCCGCCTGCTGGAGATAGGCGGGCAGGCGTTCCAGCATCTGGTCGTAGGGCAGCACGGCGTGCGCCCCGGCCCCCTCGAACATGATGTTCCAGAAGCCCACCAGCGCCAGGAGCACCGGCATGTTGGCGCCCATGTCGGCGGTGCGGAAATGCTCGTCCATTTCGTGGGCCCCGGCGAGCAGGGCCTCGAAATTGTCCATGCCCACGGCCACGGCGATGGGCAGGCCGATGGCCGACCACAGGGAGAAGCGGCCGCCCACCCAGTCCCAGAACTCGAACATGTGGTCCGTGTCGATGCCGAAGTCGCGCACCTTCTCCGCGTTGGTGGAGACGGCCACGAAATGGCGCGCCACGGCCGCCTCGTCGCCCAGCCGGTCCACCAGCCAGGCGCGCGCCGAATGGGCGTTGGTCAGGGTTTCCTGGGTGGTGAAGGTCTTGGAGGCGACGATGAAGAGCGTCGTCTCCGGGTCCACCCGGCGCAGCACCTCGGCCAGGTGGGTGCCGTCCACGTTGGACACGAAATGGGGGCGCAGGTCCGCCCGCGTGTAGGGATCCAGCGCCCGCACCACCATGGCCGGGCCCAGGTCGGAACCGCCTATGCCGATGTTCACCACGTCGGTGATGGGCCGGCCGGTGTGGCCCGTCCAGTCGCCCGAGCGCACGCGCTCCGAGAAGCGGCGCATGCGCGCCAGGACGTCGTTGACGGCCGGCATGACGTCCTCGCCGTCCACGTGGATGGGCCGGTTGGCGCGGTTGCGCAGGGCCACGTGGAGCACCGCGCGATCCTCCGTGGTGTTGATGCGCTCGCCCGTGAACATGCGCTCGCGCATCACCTCGACGCCGCTGTCGCGGGCGAAGTCCAGGAGGCGCTTGACCGTCTCGCGCGTCAGACGGTTCTTGCTGTAGTCGAGGAAAAGCCCCGCCGCCTCCAGGGAGAAGTCCCGGAAGCGGTCGGGGTCCTCGTCGAACAGGTCGCGCGTGCTGGTGCCTTCCAGGTCGGCGTGGTGGGCGGCCAGCTCGTGCCAAGCCGCCAGATCCGTGATCCCCGTCATGCCGGCGTTTCCTTTCGCTTCCCTGCGTTTCCGGGAAGCCTACCAGAGGCGCCGTGTGCGGGGAACCGGCCCGGGCTCAGCCGGCGCGCCCGGCGCGCGCCGGGCCGCAGGCGCAGTCCAGGCATGCCTGCGGCAGGGGTTCCGGCCCGTCATCGGGAATCTCGCCGTTGAGCTGCGCCCGCCGACGCGCCACGAGCCGCCGACCCACGGCGCAGGCGGCGCACACGTCGGACAGGGTGAGGCCGTCGCGGGCCATGACGTGATGGGTCACGGGATCGGCGAGGAGATCGGCGAGCGTGGGCTCGCCCGTGACGGCATCGTGGAATTTCCCGGCCATGGGGGCCTCCCCGGTGCAGGACCGCGTGTCGCGGCACGTGAAACTGCAATTCATTCGCATATGCCCTTATATCCTTCGGCCGGGCCGGGGTCAACCCCCGGCGCGTCAGCCCTTCTTCATGCGGCGCTTTTCCGCCCTGGCGCGCTTGGTGAACCAGTTGGCGATGGTGGTGCGGTGTTCCTCGGCGATGACCATGCCCAGCCGCGTGCGCCGGTCCAGGAAATCCTCGGCGCAGGTCACCTCCTCTTCCTCCACGGCATGGACCAGTTCCACTTCCGGCACCCCCGGGATGACCTCGCGCGCCAACCCCGGCCGGCCGTTGAGGGCGGCGTCCATGTCGTAGACCTTGGCCCCGTAGGTCTCCACCCACCGATAACGGGTGAGCCGCGACACGGGGGATTGCGCCTCCGCCAGCTCCAGCAGGTCGTCCATGGCGGCCGCCCCGCCGTGCAGCGGCACCGCCGCCGTCCACGACGGCCCCATACGGCACCCCCATTCGCCGAGCACCCCCAGGATGCGGGCCGCCGCCAGACGGTTGGTGGTGAGGCTGCCGCCGTAGACGCTGACCAGGCCGCCGTGGCCCTGGCGCTGGCTGGCGAGCACGGGCATGCCGGGCTCCGGCGGCGTGCGGCCGCGCGTCGCCGGGGCGCCGCGCAGGCCCACGCCGGCGTCCAGGATGTGCGCCTTCTCCGCCGCCGGCACCAGGAAGCGGTTGCAGGCGGCGAGCAGCCTGTCCTTCTCCGCCTCCGTGGGGGCCGTGGTGGGCTCGCCGCCCGTATGGCGGCCGGCCGTGGTGCCCACGGCGATGTGGCGGCCGTACCAGGGCACGGCGAAAACGAACCGGCCGTCCGCCGCCTGCAACACCACCGCCTCCTCGCGCGGCGGGTCGGGCATAGGCAGCAGGATGTAGGCGCCCCGCCACACGTCCATCTGGCGCCCCGCCGCCCCGCCCCGCACCAGGCGCAACACGTTGTTCACCCGCGCCCCCGTGGCATTCACCACGTAGCGGGCCTTCACCCTGTCCTGGGTGCCGTCGGCGTCGCTGTACGCCACCTCGAACCCCTCGGCCAGGGGCTTGAGCGCCGTGACGCGGGTGTAGTTGGCGATGCGGGCGCCGCGGTCGCGGGCATCCAGCAGGGTCTCCAGCACCAGCCGCCGGCCGTCCGCCACCACGTCGTAATAGGTGAGCACGCTGTCCAGGCCCTCGCGCGCCAGGCACGTGGTCTCGGCGAGCGCCGTCTCGTCCAGCATGCCGTGGCGCGGCAGGCCGCAGCCGCGCGACACCCGGTCGTACAACCACAGCCCCGCCTGCAGGCGCATGGGCGGCCGCCCCACCCCCTGGCGCACGGGGAGCAGCAGCCGTTGCAGCCGCGCCAGATGGGGCGCCGTCACCAGGAAGCCCGCCGCCTCGCGGCGCGCCTCGCCCACGGAGCGGCACTGCCAGCGCGCCAGGTTCACCGGATTGCCGTGCAGCAGCCCCGGCGCGTGGCCCGAGGCGCCGCCGCCGAAATCGCCCGCCTCCGCCAGCACCACGGACAGGCCCCGCCCCACGGCGTCGCGCGCCACGGCCGCGCCGATGGCGCCGCCCCCGATGACGAAGACGTCCACGGTGGTCTCGGCCATGGTGTGCATGCTCCTCCCAGCGGCCGGGCAGCGCCCGTCGGGGAACCACCATAGCGGATCGGCGGGGCTTATGACAGGCGCCTTTAGGAGCACGACCGTTTGTTGACACAGGCGCGTCCCGAGGTGTACCAGCCACCCAACCGCGAATGGAGCAACACGCATGCAGCTCCGCGACGTGAGGCTCAAGGACGCCGCGGAAACGCTTCGCCACGGCGGCACGCCGGCGCAACGCGCCCGTGGCGACAATATCGTCTTCGACGAGAACGTCGGCAAAGACCGTCGCCAAGCGTATGAACATGCCCTGTCGGGCGACGACCTGGAAGCAGGCCACGAAGCCTACGTCCGGAATCATGTGCGGGTCGCCGGCGGCACGCCAATCACCTTCCGCGCCGAGAATCACGCGGCGGCCGTCTCCGGCCCCGAGGGGACGCTGGTGCGGGTTGAAAACATCACCCGCTGGGTGGACCGGGTCGGCGCCGGGCGCCAGGCCCTGCTCGATGCGCTCACCGACTGGTGCCGGCGGCCGTCCGACGGCGCAACGCCGCCCGCGCTGGTGAACGCCTTTTTCCGGGCATGGGCGCAAGGCCGCAAGCCCTGGCCCGCGTTCGCCGGCCTCTACGCCGACGTCGCCGATGTGGTCCCCGACGCGGGCGAGTCTGTCACGCCGCTGACGGAACGCCTGGGCATGCCGCCCCCAACTCCTGAATACGACGCCCGCATCGTGGCCGTCATGCGGTACGAGGTGGCCGATGTCCCCACGGCGTCGGTGCCGTCTCACCCCTTTACCGTTCCCACGGTGCTGGACCGCGAACCGGACGAGCACTTCTTTCCGGCACCTGGACCACAGGCCGCCAACGGTATAGACTTCGGAAGGGTTATGGACTTGACCGGCGCAAGCAATCCGCCGGCGCGGGAAATCCTGCACCCGGCCGTGATCTATGCGCCAAGGCACCTGATCGGTGTCGGTCTGGTGGAACCAGCCGATCCGTCCATGGCGTTGACGGCGCTGCGCGACCGTCATCTGACCCGTGTGCGCGAAACCACCGGCCGGCCCGATTTCGGGGCCCTGATGGAGACCTGAACCGCCATGGAATTCCACGACGGCCAGGCCTGGATAGACGCCCTGACAGCGGCCCCCGATCCCGGGGAGCCGCTGGATCGGATGATCATGTTCCGGGATCGTATCGCCGGGGCCGGTACCGAAGAGCCGGAGGATACCCTCGTGGGGCTGTTGCGGCCACGGCTGGAGGACGCCGGACTTGCCACGACCGTGGACCGGGCGCTCCGCCGGTGGTTCGAACACCATCTGGCCGATTCGGTGGAGACTGTTCAGACGGAGGGCTGGAACCTCTATGTTCAGGCCTGGGAGCAGGCCCTGGGCATGGCGTTGCGCCTGCGGCCGCGCGAAACGGCGCGATTCCTGGCGGACAAGTTCGACGGCCTGGATGATTGGACCCATACCCTCAGCGCCAACGGGTTCGACCTGCGCCGCCGCTATTACGAGGCCCTGGCCCACGTGCAGCCGGATCGGCGGTTCCTGTCCTTGTGGTACGACCTGTGTGACCGGGCCGGCCTGGAACGGAACCAGACATGGCTGGACACCGGGCTCACGGGGCTGCGTTTCCTGCCGCGCCACGGGGATGCCGCACCCGTTAATCCGGAGGTGTTCGAGGGTGTGGCCCGCTGGGCCCGGCACCTGTCGGACACCGAAGCCGACCGGGCGTGGTTCGACGATCAGTGGCCCATGATCCAGGCCCTGAACGGCCTGGACGACGACGCGGCCGCCGGGCAGGCGCGACCGTTGCTGGCCCGGCACGGCCACAAGCCCTTCGCCCGCTGGTGGGCGGAAGCCCTGGGCCTGGACGCGCCGGACCCGGCGAACGCCCCGGACGCCCGCACGGAGCCGTCCCAGGGCGAGACCGATCAGAAGCTGAAAGAGATCAGGAACGCCACGGAGGACGCCATCCCGGGCATCGTGGACGGGTTCATCCGGCGGCACGAGGCCTATGCGGACGCCAATCTGGACCGCACCCACCTCCCCCGGGCACTTAATCGGGCCGGCCATACTGTGTTGGACCGCGCGCCCGCCCAGGCGGTGCGTCTGGCCCGCACCGCCCTGGCGTGGGAATGGGACAATGCCCACAACTGGCTGTTGCTGAGCCGGGGCCTGCACCGGGCCGGCCGGACCGCCGAAGCGGAGCGCGTCCTGTGGAAGGCCTGCCGCGTGGGGCCGGATTGGGTCCGCTGCCGCAATGAGCTTGCCAAGGTATTGCGCCTGCGGCGCCGGCCGGCGGAAGCGGAAGCGCTTTACCGGGAAACCACGCGTCGTTTCGACGACGATGCGGCCAGCCGCAATGCCCTCGCCCATCTCCTGCGGACCCAGGGCCATGATGAAGCAGCCGAGCAGGTCTACCGGGCAACCGTGCGCGGCTTCCGGGATAACGCGGTAAGCCGCACTGCCCTCGCCCGCCTGCTGCGCGACCAGGAACGGTTCGAGGAAGCGGAGACCCTGTACAACGAGGTCCGAGGAATGGACCGGAACAATCCCGTTTGCCGGGTGGACCTGGGGCTGATGCTTTTGGACCTGGGCCGGCCCGTGGAAACGGTGGAGGCCCTGCGCGACGAAATCCCCGCCCACGAGCACGCGGGGATCAGGATCCTCAACGCCCACATCGAGGCCGTCAAGGCGGGCCGGACGCGGCCCCGGCGCGACCGCGACGAAACGGAAGCCCCCGAGCCGGAACCCCTGGCCGGGGATGCCCGTTGGCAGGGGCTGGCGGAGGAAGCGGACGCGGCGTGGGCGGATTTCCTGCTTTCCGACGCTTTTGGCGAGTCCGCCGGGCTGGTCCTGTCCACCCCGGAGGAACGCCGGCGCCTGCGCGACGAGGCGCGGGCCAAACTGGAACAGCTTCACGCCACGAACCCGCATCATCCCGTGGTTCGGCTGGTGGCCTGGCGGCACGGGCTGCGGCGGGAACCGGACATCCTCGAAGCCCCGGCGCATGACGATTTCCCCACCCGCCTGGCGGTGGCCATCGCCAACCGGGGAGGGGACGGCCCGGAACGGCTGGAAAGCCTGTGGCGGGACTTCACCGACACCGACCACCGCGCCATGACGGCGGTGGCCCTGCTGGTGGTGGATGCGCGCGCCACGGAACAGGTGGTCGAGGCGCTGCAAGCCTTTCAGCACACGGACAACGAGCGCCGCCGCGCGGACCCGGCCTTCACCCACCTGCGCCGCCATCTCGGCCGGCACCTGCCTCTGCCGGAGTGGCCGCCGGGCGTCGTGGCGCAGTTGCTGACCCAAAAGCTCCAGAGCCTACACGCGCCGTTGCGTGACATCCTGGATATCGTCCTGCTGGCGCTGGTGGAACGCCATGCCCCGGACAGCAGCCTGGAAGACGCCGTGGAGACCGCCGAAGCCGCCTGACCCACCGTTGACCCCACAACCCGCGCCCGGCCATACTCCCCTTGCCGGCGGCCTTGGTGGCAAGCATATTAGAAAATATGCATAAATGAGCCGGAACGGGGAGGCGGAAACGGTGACGGGACATGTTGCGCTGGTGGGGGCCGGTCCCGGCGACCCCGAGCTTCTGACCCTCAAGGGCCTGCGGCGGATCGAATCGGCCGACGCGGTGGTCTTCGACCGCCTGGTGGCGCGCGACATCCTGGACCGCATCCCGTCCGGGGCGACGCGCATCTACGCCGGCAAGGCCCTGAGCCGCCACCACCTGCCCCAGGCGGAGATCAACAACCTTCTCGTCAGCCTGGGCCGCAGCGGCCGCAACGTGGTGCGCCTCAAGGGCGGCGATCCCTTCATCTTCGGCCGCGGCAGCGAGGAGGCGGCGGTGCTCGCCGAGCACGGCATCCCGTTCGAGATCGTCCCGGGCATCTCCGCCGCCTCGGGCTGTTCCGCCTATTCCGGGGTGCCCCTGACGCACCGGGGCATCGCCCAGGGCGTGCGTTACGTCACCGGTCACGGCCGCGACGACGGCACCCTGGAGCACGAATGGGCGGCCCTTCTGGACGAGCGCACCACCCTGGTGATCTACATGGGGCTGTCCAACCTGGGCCGCATCGCCCGCAACCTCCTGGACGCCGGCCACGCCGCCGACATCCCCGCCGCCATCGTGGAGAACGGCACCACGGAGAACCAGCGCGTGGTCAAGGCGACGCTGGGCACCCTCGCCGACACGGTGCACGACCGCGCCATCACCGCGCCCTCGGTGGTCATCATCGGGCGCGTGGTGGACCTGGGCGACAGCCTGGCGTGGTTCCGGCCGGATGCGGCGGGCGGCTCGCCGTGGACCGACGTTACGTCGGGCTGAGGGGATCGTGACGGCCAAGCGCGCCCTGCTCGTCGTGGGGCACGGCTCCACCCGCCGGCCCGACGCCGCCCGGCCCACCCTTGAGCTGGCCCGCGTCCTGGGCAGGCGCGGCGGCTTCGACGAGGCCGCCACCGCCTTCTGGAAACAGCCCCCCTACCTGGACACCGTGCGCTTTCGCGCGCCCGTCACGTGCGTGGTGCCCAATTTCGCCGGCGAGGGCCTGTTCACGCGGCACCGCATCCCGGAGGCCCTGGGGCTCGCCGGTCCGGAAACCGTCCTCGACGACGGCCGCCGGGTGCTCTACACGCGGCCGCCCATGGCCCACCCGCGCCTGCCCGTGGTGCTGCGCGAGCGCCTGGACTCGGTGCTCGCCGGGCCCGGCATCGACCCGCGCGAGACGGCGGTGCTGGTGGTGGGACACGGCTCGCGGAGAACGGAATCCGCCGGCGACACGGCGCACCGCCTGGCCGGGGCCCTGGCCCCCGGCTTCGGCACCGCCGTCGCCGCCTTCCTGGAGCAGCCGCCCTGGGTGCACGATTGGCGCAGCCTCGTGGGCGACCGGCCGCACGTGGTGGTGGTTCCGCTGCTCATGGGGGAGGGCATGCACGGCCGCGACGACCTGCCGCCGCTTTTCAACCTCGACCCCGACGCCCTGGCCTCGGCCGACCCCGTGCTGGGCCCCGTGGCGGCGGGCGGACGCGAGGTGTTCTACCTGCGCGGCCCCCTTCCCGTGGAGACGGCGGCGGACCTGGCCCTCGACATGATCGGGGATGGCCCTACCGGGGCAGGGTGACCACGCTGAACCAGAACTGCTCGAACAGCTTCACCACGTCGATGAACTTCTCGAAGTCCACGGGCTTGGTGATGTAGGCGTTGGCGCCCGAGGCGTAGCAGTGTTCCACGTCCGCCTGGGCGGCGGAGGTGGTGAGGGCCACCACCGGGATGCGGTGCAGGGCCTCGTCGGCCTTGATGATGTCCAGCACCTCGCGGCCGTCCTTGCGCGGCAGGTTGAGGTCGAGAAGCACCACGTCGGGCCGGGGCGCCCCTTCATAGCCGTTGCGGCCGTACAGGTAGTCGAGGGCCTGCTCGCCGTCGGTCACGTGGCGGCAGGCGTTGTACAGGCGGTGCTCGTGGAAGGCCTCCTCGACCAGCCGGGCGTCGCCCGGATTGTCCTCCACGAGAAGAATGGTCGCCGGCCGAAAGGTCTCGTCCGTCATTCGGCTCGCCCTCGTGACACCCGCCCGGCCGTCGCCGGCCGGGGGTTGAACCGCCGCCGTGTTTGCGCTCTCCTGGTCCCCGATGCCGCCATTCGACGGAAAGGGGACCCGCCATGCCGGAACTGCCCGACGTGGAGGGCTTCAGGCGCCGGGCGGAAGCGGTGGTCGGGGGGACCGTGGAAACGGCCCGGGTGTTCGACGCCCGCCTGCTCGCCGACGGCCTGACCGCCAACGCACTGGATGCCGCCCTCGCGGGCCACCGCTTAACGGAAACCCGGCGCCACGGCAAGCATTTGTTCCTGCCCCTTTCGGATAATGGCGTGCTGGTGCTCCATTTCGGCATGAGTGGCGCCCTCGCGACCGTGGCGGGCAACACCCCCCTGCCGCCCCATACCCGGGTGGCCGTCGATTGCGCCGACCGCCCCGCCCTCGCCGTCATCAGCCGGCGCCTCCTGGGCGGCGTGGCCGTGGCGGCAAGCGCCGAAGCGTGGATCGATGCCCACGGCCTTGGGCCCGATCCCCTGGACGCGGCGTTCGACCGCGCCACCTTCAAGGCGCGGCTGGGCGGGCGGCGCGGCCAGGTGAAAGCCGCCCTCATGGACCAGGGCCTGGCCGCCGGCATCGGCAACATCTTCGCCGACGAAATCCTGTTCCGGGCCGGGGTGCATCCCCGGTGCCGCGCCGACCGCCTGGACGACGCCGCCCTGGACCGGCTGTACGACGCCGTGCGCGCCGCCCTGGAAGCGGCCATCGAGGCGGGCGCCGGGCAGGACGACGCCTTCCCCGCCACCATGCCCGCCGGCAGCCTCCTGCCGCATCGCGTCGAGGGCGGCACGTGCCCCGTGTGCGGCACGCCGCTCACGACCCTCAAGGCGGCGGGGCGCACCGCCTGGCTGTGCCCGCGCTGCCAGCCCGCGCCGTGACGGGGCCGCGACGCGGGCGGCACGGCGGGTTGGCGGCATTCCGTCTTGCGAATCGGGCAAAGCACGGTCACACTCCCCGCCACGTTGCTGCGCAGTCGGACGGGAGGCCATGGCGGAGCCGCAGACGGACACGGAGGCGTCCACCCCGGCAACAGGCCATCTGGTGGTCGTCGAGGACGATGCCCTGACCCGCGAGATGTTGCGCACGAGCCTGGTGGAAGCCGGGTTCAGCGTGACCACCGCGGGCGGCGCGGCGGAACTGGAAGCGGCCCTGGCCACGGGCGACGCCGACCTCGTGGTGCTCGATCTGGGCCTGCCCGACGGCGAGGGCCTGGACATTCTGGCCGCCACGGCCCCCGAGGCGCGCCCGCCCATGGTGTGCGTCACCTCGCGCACGGACGAGGCGGACCGCCTGCGCGCCCTGGAGAACGGCGCCGACGACTATCTTCAAAAGCCCGTCAACGAGCGCGAGCTGACGGCCCGGGTGCGCAACATCCTGCGGCGCACCGGCGGCCGCCTGCAGGCGCCCGAGGCCACGCGATTCGTGTTCGACGGCTGGCACCTCGACGCCACCACCCGCACCGTCACCGATGGCGACGGCAACCTCCTCAAGCTCACGGCCGGCGAATTCGACCTGCTGCTGGTCCTGGTGCGCTATCCCGGCCGGCCCCTGCCCCGCGAATGGCTGTACCAGGCCGTGCTCAAGCGCGGCCCGCGCCCCAACGACCGCACCATCGACGTGCTGGTGGGCCGGCTGCGGCGCAAGCTGGGCAGCCAGGGGAGCGACAGCCTCATCCAGCCCGTGCGCCACGTGGGCTACCGCTTCGCCGGAACCGTGCAGTAGCCGGGGCGGCCTCGTCGGGCGCAACCAAAAGACGCGTTGCACCGGGCGGTGCCGGGCGGCACAATCCGCCCCATGGAAGACCTGGGGGGCGCGACCGGAAACGCCGGCCCGGATCCGGGGGACGGGCCGGCCGACAGCGAGCCCATTGTGGTCGCCGAGGACGACGACCTGACCCGCCGCATGCTGGTGGACAGTCTCGCCGGCGCGGGGCTGGCGTGCCGGGAAGTGGCCGACTGCGCCGGCCTGGAGCGACTCCTGGCCGAGCACGCCGTGGCCGCGGTGGTGCTCAACCTCAACCTGGCCGACGGCCACGGCCTGCCCCTCCTGGACGACGGCGCCCTCGCCCGGCGCGTGCCGGTGATCTGCATCACGGGCCAGGAGGACGCCGCCACGCGCCTGCGCGCCCTGGAGCACGGCGCCGACGACTTCATCACCAAGCCCGTGAACGGGCGCGAGCTGACGGCGCGCGTGCGCAATCTGCTGCGCCGCGCCGGCGGTGCCCCGGCGCCGGCGGCCGTCATGCATTTCCGCGGCTGGCGCCTGGACCGCGCCGCGCCGGCCCTGACGGCGCCCGACGGCACGCCCGTGCACCTTACACCGGCGGAGATGCGGCTCCTCACGACCCTGGTGGACCACGCCCGCCGGCCCCTGTCCCGCAGGTGGCTCTATCCCGTCGTCCTGGGCCGCCAGGCGCGCGACGGCGAGCGCGGCCTGGACGTGCTGGCGGGGCGCGTCCGGCGCAAGATGCGCCGCCACGATCCCGGCCTCCCCTTGCGCGGCGTGCGCGGCGTGGGCTACAGGCTGGACGTGGCCCCCGCCGCGTCCCCCGACGGCGCGCCGTCGGACCGGGCCGGCACGTAGCCCGGGTCCACCAGGTCCAGGACGCCGCGCAGGGCGCTCAGGGTGTCCGGCAGCAGGGTCTCCAGGGCGGCCACGTCGCGCTCCGTGGCCTCGTCCACCGTGGTGACGGGACGGTGGGCCAGGCGGTCGGCCACCGCCGCCACCCGCTTGCAGGCGAAATGGCCCAGGGCGCTCTTGAGGCGGTGGGCCGTGTCCGCCATGCGGCCCACATCGCCGGCGTCGCACGCCTTGCGGATGGTGGCCACGTAGCCCCGGGTCTCGCGGTCGAACAGGGTGAAGAGGGCGCGCAGCCGGGCCGGCGAATAGGTCTCGCGCAGGACGCTCAGCCGCTCGTCGTCGATGAGGAGCTGCGGCCGGGAATCGTCCTCGGCCTCGGCCGCGGTTTCCGTTCCGGCGCCCGCCGACTCCGGCTGCTCGCCGCGCAGCGCCCGGTCCAGGGCGTCCGGGTCCACGGGCTTGCGCACCACCGTGTCGAAGCCGCTCTCCAGGTAGTGGCCCACCACGCCGGAGAAGACGTCGCCCGTGACGGCCACGATGCGCAGCACCTGGCCCGCGTCCGTGGCCCGCATGCGCCGCGTCGCCTCCACGCCGTCCATGCCCGGCAGGTGGATGTCCATGAGCACGGCGTCGAAGGGCATCTCCGCCGCCATCTCCAGCGCCTCCTCGGCGGAGGCCGCCATCACCGGCTGGTGGCCGGCGCGTTCCAGGAGCTGCCACACCACCATGCGGTTGATCTCGCCGTCCTCAACGACGAGCACCCGCTGCGGCCCCTCGGGCGCCTCCCGCGGCCGGAGGGTCGTCCGGGGACCGCCGCGCCGCAGGCGCTGATAGTCCAGGAGCGTCGCCACCTTGGCCTGCATGAGCGTGGGATGGAACGGCTTGGTGACGAAGTCCACGCCTCCCGCCGCCAGGCTGCGCTCCATCTCCTCGGGATCGTGCAGCCCGGAGATGAACACCACGACGGTGTCCCGGGTCGCCGGGTCCGCCTTGAGCTGCTCGCAGACGGCCGGCCCGTCGGGGTCCGGCATGATGACGTCCAGGAGCACCACGTCCGGATGCTCGCGCCGCGCCACGGTCAGGGCCTCTTCGCCGTCGCGGGCGAAGAGCACCGTGGCCTGGTCCTTGAGCATGGCGTAAAGGGTCTGGATGTTGGCCGGTTCGTCGTCCACCACCAGCACGGTGCCGTCACTCATCTGGCCCCCTCTGCCCTGTGAAAGCCGGCCCCGTCTCCCCCGGAGCCGTCACGGGACCAGGGTAACGTTTCCCCGGCCCGAGTCCACCCGCCATCTCGGTAACACGCGCGGGTTGACCGGCCGCCGCCCCTGCCGCACGGTCACGCCATGGACGATCTCTTCGGCCGCACGGCCACCATGACGGGGCTCGGCGAATCCCGCGCCATCGGGGAAGCCGAGCGGCGCGACCGGCTGCGGCTGTTCCGCAGCGAGAACGTCGGGCCCGTCACCTGGCACCGGCTCCTGGCCGCCTACGGCAGCGCCGCCGACGCCCTCGCCGCACTGCCTGAGCTGTCCCGGCGCGGCGGCCGCAGGAAGCCCGTGAAGGTGTGCCCCAAGGGCGACGCCGACAGGGAAATGGCCGCCCTGGAACGCCTGGGCGCGCGCCTCCTGACGGCGGGCGAGCCCGACTACCCGGCCCCCCTGGCGGCGCTGGAGGACGCGCCGCCCGTGCTCGCCGTGCGCGGCCACCCGCACCTGCTGGCGCGCCCGGCCGTGGCCCTGGTGGGGGCGCGCAACGCCTCCGCCGCGGGGCGCCGGCTGGCGCGCGGGCTGGCGGGGGACCTCGCCGGCGGCGGCCTGCTGGTGGTATCGGGCATGGCGCGCGGCATCGACGGCGCCGTGCACGAGGGCGCCCTGGACGGCGGGACGGCGGCCGTCCTGGCGGGCGGGCCCGACGTGGTCTATCCGCCGGACAACGAGAACCTCTACCACCGCATGGTGGAAGGCGGCGCCGTGCTTTCCGAAATGCCCCCGGGCGCCGAGCCGCAGGCCCGCCACTTTCCCCGCCGCAACCGCATCATCGCGGGGCTCGCCCTGGGCACCGTGGTGGTGGAGGCCACGGGCAGATCGGGTTCCCTCATCACGGCGCGCCTGGCCGCCGAGAACGGCCGCGAGGTCATGGGCGTGCCCGGCTCGCCCGCCGACCCGCGCTCGCACGGGCCCAACAACCTCATCCGGCAGGGCGCCACCCTGGTGGAAAACGCCGACGACGTGCGCCGCGCCCTGGCGCCGCTCCTGGACAAGCCCCTGGGCGAGGCCCCGGACGACACCCTGCCCGCGCCGCGCCCCGACCTGCCGGAGGACGCCCTGGCCGCGGCGCGCGACGCCATCCGCGACGCCCTGGGGCCCGCCCCGGTGCACGTGGACGAGCTCCTGCGGCTGTGCGACGTGCCCGCCCCCCTGGGGGCCACGGTGCTGCTGGAGCTGGAGCTGGCGGGCGTGGTGGCACGCCACCCCGGCAACCAGGTGGCGCTCGCCTGATGGCGCCGAATTCGTGGCGGGTCGCCGCCGCCCAAGGTTGACGTCCCCCGGCGGCGATGCCAATCCTCTTTCCCCGGTGCGCCGCGAGCCGGCCGCCACCCCCGCCCCGGGACACGGAACGGGTCCGCATGAGCAACGTCGTCGTCGTCGAATCCCCCGCCAAGGCGAAGACCATCAACAAGTACCTGGGCCAGGACTTCACGGTGGTGGCGTCCTACGGCCACATCCGCGACCTGCCGGCCAAGGACGGGTCGGTGCGCCCGGACGACGACTTCGCCATGGACTGGACGGTGGACGACCGGTCGGAAAAGCACGTCCAGGAGATCGCCCGGGCGGTCAAGAAGGCGGACAGCCTCTATCTCGCCACGGACCCGGACCGCGAGGGCGAGGCCATCTCGTGGCACGTGCTGGCCGTGCTCAACGACCGCGGCGCGCTCCAGGACACGCCGGTGAAGCGCGTGGTGTTCAACGAGATCACCAAGAGCGCCGTCACCCACGCCATCGCCAATCCGCGCGACATCGACAACCACCTGGTGGAGGCCTACCTGGCGCGCCGGGCGCTGGACTATCTGGTGGGCTTCACCCTGTCGCCCGTGCTGTGGCGCAAGCTGCCCGGCTCCAAGTCGGCCGGGCGCGTGCAGTCCGTGGCGCTCAGGCTGGTGTGCGAGCGCGAGGCGGAGATCGAGGCCTTCCGGCCGCAGGAGTACTGGACGGTGGACGCCGCCCTCACGACCGAGGGCAACGCCGGCTTCAACGCCCGCCTGACCCACCTGGACGGGAAGAAGCTGGACAAGTTCGGCCTGCCCGACGAAACAACGGCGAACGAAGCGGCCGGGGCGGTGCGCGCCCGCGCCTTCCACGTGGGCAAGGTGGAGCGCAAGAAGACCAGCCGCAATCCGCCGCCGCCCTTCATGACCTCCACCCTCCAGCAGGAGGCGTCGAACAAGCTCCACATGTCGGCCAGCCGCACCATGCAGGTGGCCCAGCGGCTCTACGAGGGTGTCGAGATGGGCGGCGAATCCGTGGGTCTCATCACCTACATGCGTACGGACGGCGTGAACATGGCGGAGGAGGCCATCACCGCCTGCCGCCAGCTCATCGGCGACGCCTGGGGCAAGGACTACCTGCCGGGCAAGGCGCGCCGCTACCAGACGCGCGCCAAGAACGCCCAGGAGGCCCACGAGGCCATCCGCCCCACCGATGTGACGCGCCGGCCGGAAGCCGTGGCGCCCTACCTGGACAACCAGCAGTACCGGCTTTACGAGCTCATCTGGAAACGCACCATCGCCTGCCAGATGGCCGCCGCCGTGCTCAACCAGGTGGCCGTCAACGCCGTCAGCGAGGACAGGCAGGTGACCCTCCGGGCGACGGGCTCCACCGTCGCCTTTGACGGCTTCCTGACCCTCTACCGCGAGACCAGCGACGACAGCGACGACGAGGAGGAGCGCCGCCTGCCGCCCATGGAGGAGGGCCAGGCGCTGCGCCTGGGCACGGTGACGCCCGACCAGCACTTCACCCAGCCGCCGCCGCGCTACACCGAGGCCAGCCTGGTGCGCAAGCTGGAGGAGCTGGGCATCGGCCGGCCGTCCACCTACGCCAGCATCCTGTCGGTGCTCCAGGAGCGGGGCTACGTGCGCCTGGAAAAGCGGCGCTTCGTGCCCGAGGATCGCGGCCGGCTGGTGACGGCCTTCCTGACGAGCTTCTTCGAGCGCTACGTGGAGTACGGCTTCACGGCGGACCTGGAAAACCAGCTCGACGAGATCTCCGCCGGCCAGGCCGACTGGAAGGCCGTGCTGCGCGCCTTCTGGGAGGACTTCCACAAGACGGTGGAAGAAACGCGGGGGCTGCGCATCGCCGACGTGCTGGAGGCGCTGGACCGCGACCTGGGGCCGCATTTCTTCCCCGACGAGGAATCCCGCACCTGCCCGTCATGCAGCGACGGCCGGCTGAGCCTCAAGCTGGGCCGCTTCGGCGCCTTCATCGGCTGCTCCAACTATCCCGACTGCCGCTACACCCGCCCCCTCACCGCCGGCGAGGGCGACGACGAGGGCGGCGGGCAGCCGCTGGAGGGGCCCCGCGAACTGGGCACCGATCCGGAGACGGGGCTCGCCGTCACCCTGCGCAAGGGGCCCTACGGCCCCTACCTCCAGCTGGGCGAGGAACAGCCGGCGGAAAGCGGCGGCAAGGGCAAGAAAAAGGCGAAGGCGAGCAAGCCCAAGCGCGTCTCCCTGCCGCGCGCCATGGACCCCATGAACGTGGACCTGGACACGGCGCTGAAGCTCCTGGCCCTGCCGCGCGAGGTGGGCCGGCATCCGGAAACGGGCGAGCCCATCCTGGCCGGCATCGGGCGCTACGGGCCCTACATCCACCACAACGGGCGCTACAAGTCCCTGCGCGGCGAGGACGACGTCCTCACCATCGGCGAGAACCGCGCCATCACCCTCCTGGCCGAGGACGAGCCGCGCCACCTGGGCGAGCACCCCGCCAACGGTCAGCCGGTGGTGGTGAAAAAGGGTCGCTTCGGTCCCTATATTGAATGCAACGGGGTGCGGGCCAATCTGCGCAAGAACGAGGACCCCGCGGAACTGACCCTCGACGACGCCGTCGCCCGCGTGGACGCCAAGGCGGAAAAGCAGGCCGCCGGCGAAAGCGGCAAGAGCGGCAAAAGCGGCAAGGGCGGCAGCAAAAGCGGCGGCGGCAAGGGCGGCAGCAAAAGCGGCGGCACCAGCACCAGCACCAGCACCAGCAAGAAGGGCGCCGGCAAGAGCACCGGCAACAAGGGTGGCGGCAGGCGCGCCGCCGCCAAGGGCACGGAAGAGGAAAGCGGTTGAGCCGGAAGGGCGCCAGGAAGGCAACGGGCGAGCTGCCCACCAAGGACGAGGTCCGCAGGTTCATCCAGGAAAGCCCGGGCCGCGTGGGCAAGCGCGAGCTGGCCCGCGCCTTCAACCTGGACGCCTCGCAGCGCCCCGACCTGCGGCGCATGCTCAAGGAGCTGCGCGAGGAGGGCAGCATCGAATCGGGCGGCCGGCGGCATTACGGCCGGCCCGGCCACCTGCCGGAGACGGTGGTGCTGGAGATCACCGGCACGGACACCGACGGCGAGCTTCTGGCCCGGCCCGTGCAGTGGAAACAGCACGCCCCGCCGCCCACTGTCTACGTCAAGCCGGACCGCCTGGTGCCCGCCCTGGGCGAGGGGAACCGCGTCCTGTGCCGGACGAAGGCGCTGGACGCCGCCACCTACGAGGCCCAGGTGCTGCGCCGGCTGGAGACGTCGCCGGACAAGGTGCTGGGCGTCTTCGAGAAGACGGACGACCGCGGCGACGTCACGGGGCGGGTGCGCCCCACGGACCGGCGCGCCAAGACCACCTACATGGTGAGCAAGGGCGACCACGGCGAGGCCCGCGACGGCGACCTGGTGCAGGTGGAAGTGCTGCCGGGCGCGCGGCTGGGGCCGCGCCACGCCCGCGTGGTGGACCGCCTGGGCAACATCGACGACCCGCGGGCGGTGAGCTTCATCGCGCTCCAGACCCACGACGTGCCCATCGACTTCCCCGACGCCGCCGTGCGCCAGGCGGAGGAGGCCGAAGCGGCGCCCACCGAGGGGCGCGCCGACCTGCGCGACACGCCGCTGGTGACCATCGACGGCGAGGACGCCAAGGACTTCGACGACGCCGTTTTCGCCGAGCCGGACGGCGACGGCTGGCACCTCATTGTCGCCATCGCCGACGTGGCCTGGTACGTCCGCCCCGGCGACGCCCTGGACAAGGCGGCCTACGAGCGCGGCAATTCCGTCTACCTGCCCGACCGCGTGGTGCCCATGCTGCCCGAGGCCCTGTCCAACGGCTGGTGCTCCCTGCGGCCCGACGAGGACCGGCCGTGCATGGCGGCCCATCTGTGGCTGGACGGGCGCGGCGGGATCAAGCACCACCGCTTCGAGCGCGCCGTGATGCGCTCGCACGCGCGACTCACCTACACCCGGGTGCAGAACGCCCGCGACGGGGTCTTCGACGACGGCACGAAGGCCCTGGAACAGGCCATCGCCAACCTCTTCGCCGCCAACGAGGCGCTGGAGGCGGCGCGCGACCGGCGCGGCGCCCTGGAGCTGGACCTGCCCGAGCCCGACATCCGGGTGGACGAGACGGGCAACGTCACGGACATCCACATGCGGCCGCGCTACGAGGCCCACCGGGTCATCGAGAACTTCATGATCGCCGCCAACGTGGCCGCCGCCGAGACCCTGGAGCGGCTGCACCAGCCGTGCATGTACCGCGTCCACGATTCACCGGCCGAGGACAAGGTGGAAGAGCTTCGGGAATTCCTGGATTCCCTGGACATCGGCCTGCCCGGCGGCAGCATCCAGCAGCCCAGCCAGTTCAACCGCATCATCCGGCAGGCGGAGAACGCCGGCTACGTGAACATGGTGCAGGAAGTGATCCTGCGCAGCCAGGCGCAGGCGTGCTACAGCCCCGAGAACATCGGCCACTTCGGCCTGGGCCTCAACCGCTACGCCCATTTCACCTCGCCCATCCGGCGCTATGCCGACCTGCTGGTGCACCGGGCGCTCATACGCGGGCTGAACGCGGGCAGGGGCGGGCTTTCGGGCGACGCGCCGGAATGGTTCCAGGAGGCGGCGGAGCACATCTCGGCCACCGAGCGCCGCGCCGCGCAGGCGGAGCGCGACGCCAACGACCGCTTCACCGCCCTCTTCCTCGCCGACAAGGAGGGCGGGCTGTTCGACGGCCGCATCAACGGCGCCACCCACTTCGGCCTGTTCATCACCCTGGAGGACACGGGCGCCAGCGGCCTCATCCCCATCGCCACCCTGCCGCGCGACTACTACGACCACGACGCCACCCACCACTGCCTGGTGGGGCGCGACCGGGGGCTGGTGTTCCGGCTGGGCGATCCCGTGCAGGTGCGCCTCAAGGAGGCGGAGCCCACCACCGGCGGCCTGCTCCTGGAGCTGGTGGAGGCGCCCCTGGCCGAGCGCGAGCCGCCCGGCGGCGAGAAACCGGCGCGCAAGCCCGGCGGCCGGCCCGGCCGCGACAAACCGCCCCACAAGAAAAAGGGCGCCGGCAAGGGCGCGGCCAAGGGCAAAAGCAAACCCCAGGGCAAGGCCGAGGCCACCCCGGCCGACCAGGCGAAAAAGGCGGAAAAGAACAAG
>CAJXLG010000007.1 GCA_913055885.1 uncultured Rhodospirillales bacterium | reverse complement strand
CGGCGCGGCCGCCCTGGCCGGACTGGGCCGCTTGGCCGCCCTGGTTGGCCGTGGACTGGGCGGCGGCCTGGCGGGTGTTCATGCGGCCGCGCTCGAAGGCCTCCTGGAAGACCGCCGCGCGCGGCATGTTGCGGGTGGTGTCCTGGGTGTTCGCCTGATAGCGGCTGGTGTTGTTGCTGTCGCTGGAGCTGTTGCTCGAGCTCTTGCCGCTTTCCTCGGCGCTGGCGCGGGCGGTCTCGGCGCGGCGGGCCAGGGCCTCCGCCGCCAGGCGCAGGTCGCGGCGCCGCGCGTCCGCCTGCTGCTGGTTGGCGTCCTGGGTGTTCACCTTGACCTTGAGCCGCTCGTTGTCGCCCGCGTGGCGCGCCAGGTCGTTGTTCTGGCGCCGCGCCTCCGGGGTCACGGATTCGTTGGGCCGCGCCGCGCGGCGGGCCTGGTTCTGGTCCTGGTTGGCGCTGCTGTTGCTGTTGTTGCTGCTGTTGTTCTTGCCGGCGGCCTTCTCGGCCTGCTCGGCCGCCCGGATGTCCGCCTGCAGGGCCTGGTTGGCGGCCTGCCGGGCGGCCTGGCCGGTGGTGGCCCGGCGCGGCATCTGCTCCGCGGCCTGCTGCCGGGCGTTTTGGGTGTTCGCGTTGCGCGCCGTCTGTTCCGCCGTGCCGTTGTTGCCGGCCTGTTGTGCCTGGGCCGTCTGCTGCATGCGGGCGGCCTGACCCCGGGTGTCCTGGCCCGTGTTTTGCTGCCCGCCCGTGTTGGTCCGGGGCTGGGTGTTGGCCTGCTGGTTGTTGGCGGTCTGGTTCTGGTTCTGCTGCTGGCCCTGGGGCTGCCCCTGGCTCTGGGCGGCGGCGCGGGCGGCCTGCTCCTGGCTGTTGCCGGTTCGGGCATCATCCTGGCTGGTGCTCGCCGTCTCGTCGCCCTGGTCATCCTCGGCCCGGCCCGACGGTTCCTGCTGCTGCGCGCCCTGGTCGTCCGGGCGCGTCCGCACCGGCTGGCGCGGTTCCGGCTGGGGCGGCGGCGGCGCGGCCTGCTTGTCCATGAGGCCCAGGCTGGCGCCGCCATCGAGAACCATGGTCAGGGCCGAATAGCTCGTCCCGTTGGCCAGCAGCCGCATGAAGGCCGCGCGGCCGTCGAAGGCCCCCGACGCCGCCTTGCCCGGGGCCTGGTTCGGCTTCTGGCCCTGCTGCTGGGCCGCTTGGGTCGAGGAGGCGGAAGCTTCGATGCTCATGGTTGCGATCCCGCTTTACCTGCGTGGGCCGTCTGCGGGGCCGGACGCAAACACCGGGCCAAAAAGCGGGCATGGAGATTGCCGGGCTTTTATCGGGGGCGGGCGGGCACGGTGGGCAATTCGTGCCGGGGGGCGGCACGGCAAAGGCTTCCGGCACGGGCTATCCTTGCCGGCACGATCTGCGCTAAAGTCCGGCCATGCGGCTTTCCATCATCGTGCCCGTGTACAACGAGAAGGCCACCCTGGGCCGGACCCTGGCCGGGGCGGCGTCGGTGCTTGCCGGCGTGGACCGCGAGATCATCGTGGTGGACGACGGCTCGGGCGACGGGACGGGGGCGTGGCTGGATGCCCACGTGGCGCCCCTGGAGGGGCGGCGCCCGGGGGGCCTGGTGTGCGATGCCGACGGCGTGCCCGCGCCGGACGGCCCCGACGCGCCGGACGACGCCCCCGGGGTGGCGGTGTGTGTGGTGCGCCACCCGGCGAACCGGGGCAAGGGGGCGGCGCTGCGCACGGGCCTGGCGGCGGCCGGCGGGGACGTCATGGTCATCCACGATGCCGACCTGGAATACGATCCGGCCGACTGGGCCGTCATGTGGGACCTCATCGCCGTGCGCGGGGTGGCGGACGTGGTCTTCGGGTCGCGCTTCTACGGCCGGCCCCACCGGGCGCTCTACTTCCACCACTACATGGGCAACCGCACCATTTCCTTCCTGTTCAACCTGCTGTTCGACCAGACGCTCACGGACATCGAGGTGTGCACCAAGATGTTCCGCCGCGAGGTGGCGGAGAGCCTGCGGCTCACGTGTGACGGCTTCGGCTTCGAGGTGGAGTTCAGCGCCGGCGTGGCGGCGGCGCGCCGCTGGCGCATCTACGAGGTGGGCATCAGCTACTTCGGCCGCACCTTCGAGGAGGGCAAGAAGATCAACTGGAAGGACGGGGTGCGGGCGCTCTTCCTGCTTTTCCGCTTCCGGTTCCGGCGGGGATAGGGCCGCCCGCCGGGGCGCCCGACGGGCGGCGGCGCCACCGTATTCCCCGGGAGCCCGGGGCCGCGCAAAGGTGCTACCCCAGTCGGTAGTGCTTGCGCACCGGCCTGTGAATCTCCCACGTGCACTGGAGCCCCTGGGGGAAGGTGACCAGGTCGCCGGCGCCGAAGCGCACCTGCTCGCCGTCCGGGGTGTGGACGGTGACGTCGCCGTCGGTGAGGTAGCACACCTCGCGCACGTCGTATTCCCAGTCGAAGGTGGATTCCCCCTTCTCCCAGGTGGGTTCGGTCTGCATGTCGCTGATCTGGTCCTGGGACGGCTTTTCCACCCTGATGTCGCTCATGGCGGCCTCCCTGCTGCCGATGGTCGATCTTCGGGGGCGCAGGATCGGCGGCCGCCGGCGGGCCCGTCAACCGGTTGCGTGGCGGCCGCCGTGGGCGCAGCATGGGAAACCGGCAAGTGGGGACGGGAGCCGCTCCGTGACGCGCGTTCAACAACCGCGAAAGCGCGGTTTCACCCTGTTGGAACTGGCCGTGGTGTTGGTCCTGGTGGGACTCATGGCGGCCATCATCGTGGAGGGCAGCAGCCTGCTGGACACGGCGCGCGAGACCGTGGTGCGCAAGCGCTTCCAGAACATCGTCGCGGCGGTGAACATCTACCGCAACGACCACGATCGCCGCCCGCGCACGGACACGGAAACCCACTTCTGGACCGACCTGGCGGCCACGGGCGCCTTGAGCGGCATCACCCACGAGCGCGGGCCGACCAATCCCGTCCAGCCCGGAAAAGGCTACGACGCCCGGACCCCCGGGGCGCGGCGCTTCCGGTTCGCCACGGCCAGCCGCGCGGCATCACCGCCGTTCCCGCACAACGCCGTCTTCGTCACCGTGCCGGAACGGGTGGCGGCGGCGGCGGACCGCGAGATGGACGACGGCAACGCCGATACGGGGCGGGTGCGGGGGGTGGCTCCCGGCGGCACGTGCGATTACACGACGGCCCCCGACGGCACCCTCCGGGACGTCACGCCGGGGGTTGCCTGCGAGCTGCATCAGGCGCTCGGGCTGTGATAACGCGCGGGGTGGCGTGGGACCGCTGTTTGGGTTATACCCCCGCCGAAAGCCAAGCCCTTTATGAAAGGTCTATAACGTATGTCGGGGGGCCGGGCGCGCCGGCCCGAGCAGCCCGGGGGGAACGATGACCGATCACGTCGATGCCGGTCAGGCCGAACGCGTCATTGCCGAGCTGTCCCGCATGGACGCGGCCAGCCAGGCCCATCTGACCTGGCTGGAGCGGCTGCACAAGACCCTGGTGTGCCACCTGCCGCTGGACGAGGCGGAGCTGGACATGGAGGCCCACCATCACTGCGCCTTTGGCCGCTGGTACCAGGGGGTGGATTCCCCGCTCGTCGTGCGCATGCCCAGCTTCGACGAGGTGGGCCGCCTGCACGCGCGGGTGCACGAGCGGGCGCGATCCATCCTGGAGACCTTCCGCGACAGCGGGCGCGTGGACGAGGCCCTGTACGATGCCTTCATGAGCGACGTGACGGCCTTCAACCAGAGTCTGCGGGTGCTCCAGGCGGAGCTGTGGCAGACCCTGTCGCGCAACGATCCCCTCACCGGCCTCAAGAACCGTCACGGCCTGACGGAGGAGATCGAGGCGCGCTGTGCCGGGACGGCGGGCGATCCGCCGGGCACCCTGTGCATGATGGACCTGGACCACTTCAAGGCGGTGAACGACGGCTACGGCCACCCGGTGGGCGACCGCATCCTGGAGCAGACCGCCGAGCACATCCGCGGCCGGGTGCGCGGGGATGATCTGGTCTACCGCTACGGCGGGGAGGAGTTTGTGCTCTTCCTGACCGGGTGCGACACGGCGGCGGCAACCCGGGTGTGCGAGCGCCTGCGCCAGGACATCCAGGAAAATCCGGCCGTCCTGGAAGACGGCCGGGAGGTGACGGTGACGGCCTCCTTCGGTGTGGCCCAGGCGGCCGTCGACGATTCGGCGGACATGCTCGTCCGCCGCGCCGACGCGGCCCTGTACCGGGCGAAGGAGCTGGGCCGCAACCGCGTGGTGGTGGACGCGCCCCGCGCCGGCGAGGACCTGGTGGCCGTGGGCGCCTGATCAGGCCGGCAGGGCGAGGGTGGTGCCCAGGCCCGCGCCGGCCGCGTCCGGGGCCGCCTCGGGCGCCGCCAGGAGGGCCGGCACGCCGGCCCGGCCCAGCAGGGCCAGGAGACCCGCCAGGAGGGGCCGGGGCAGGGCGCCGGCCTCGTCCAGCACCACCGCCGAGGCCCCGGCGCGCCGGGCGTGGACCACGCGCAGCAGGATTTCCACACAGGCGTGCTGGGTGCCCGACAGCAGGGCGGCCGGCCGTCCGTCCCGGGCGGGCCGGGCGTCGGCGTCGAGGGTCACCGGCGGCCAGCCCGCCGCGTCCGTCAGACAGGCGAGATCCGCGTTGGCCTCCGCCAGGGCCGCCCCGGGCGTATGCGGCCCGGGGCCGCGCGGGTCGCCCATGAGGGCCGTCAGGCGGGCGCCCGGCGCCATGCCGAGCAGGGGGACGAGGCCGGCGGCGGCCGGTGTGGCGGCGGGCGAGCAGCCGTGTTCGCTGATGCCTCCGTCGGGCCAGGACAGCCGCACGCTCCCCCCGGGGCCGCGCACCTGCGCCACGGCCCGCGCCGCGCCGTCGCGCACCAGGGCGGGGGCGTCGCGCCACGCCAGGTCCGGCACCGCCAGGGGGCGGCGGGCCAGGGCGGCGGCCGCCGCCTGCAGGAAGGACGAGCGGCCGCTGCCGGGCGGCCCGGCCACCAGGGCCAGCGGGGCGAGGGTGGTGCCGGCGTGGTCGATGCCGCGATAGGCGGTGACGGTGACGGCGATGTCGCCGCCGGCGCGGGGCGGGACTTGCGGAAAAGCACCGGCCGGCCGGCCGGGCGCGTGCGGAAGGGACTGGGCCTGCGCGACGGCCATGAGGGACCTCCTTGCGATTTCCGTAACAAACCGAAATTGCGTTACGCGCAAATACGAGTCAAGGATGGTTTTTGCATATTGCGCAAAAACCGGGGAGCCGCGGTTTTGCGTGATATCGCAAAAGGCGGCGCGGTGCCGGCCGCCCGGCGCCGTTTACCGGGGCGCCGGTCCGGTTTACACGGGCGGCACGCAAAGCTTGTTACGCCGGTACCATATCCCTAATGTTTAACCCGGATTTTGCACGGAGACGACGGCTGTGCGCCGGTGTCGTTAGGCTCAGGCCAGGAAGAGCGCGCCGCCCGATGCTCACCCATCGGGCAAGCGCTCTGACGCCGACTGAGCCAACGCCACCGGCGCCCGAAGGGTTGGCCCGCGCCGGCCGCTTGCAACGTCGAAGGCCCTTGAAGATGTGTCAGCATCATCTACGGGCCTTCTCCTCGCAATCGGCACGGCGGAGAACCAACACAGCCTATCGAGTCCGTGCAAAATCCGGGTTAAGGGCCGTCATACGATGGGATAGGATGGCGCGGTCCATGAGCTGGACGGGCCGCCGCGGCGGCCCGGGGGGAGACACGACAACCGGGGAAACGGGGAGGAGCCATGAGTCAGCAAGCCGCCGCCGCGGACAACGATGAGAACTGCGGCAGCTGTGTGGCGGAACGCTGCGTCTCCATTCAGGTGAACATCGCCATGGCGCGCGAGGAGGTGCTGCGCGTCATCGGCGAGCGGGCGCCGTACAAGGGCGCCATCCCGCGCGAGGACATCGGCCGGGTGGACGACATTTTCACCACCGGCGACCGGGAAAGCATCAACACCCTGTGCGAGCGCTATCCGGGCATCGAGGAAACCATCCGCAAGGTGCAGGCGCTCATTCCGTCCCTCTATGAAACGGGCCGTCAGGCCTGCGAGACGGATCAGCAGAGCGAGATCGAGCGCCGGGCGGGAAACTACGCGGCGGCGGAGCGGCGGCGTCTGGCCTACCGCTACGACCGCGACCGCTTCTACGACGTGCTGTACGACAGCCTGCGTCAGCGCATGACGGGCGGCGAGGGCACGGCCGTGTCGGGGTCGCGCCAGCGCAAGATGCAGGCGGCCCTGGACAAGGCCTTCGGCGGGCTCGTCATGGTGCTGCAGGATCAGGCGGCGGACGACTCCGGCGAGGGCGGCGTGGACCGCTACATCGAGAAGGTGCGAAGCGTGGCCGACGACCTCGCCCACAACAACCGGGTCTTCACCATGCGGGACCTCTATGCGGACGACCGCATCGAGGAGTTCGTCGACGAGATCCTGGTGAGCATCGCCGCCTTTTTCCTCGATACCAGTGACGGCGCCGTCACCGGGGATTTCTACGCCCGGGGCCGCGAGCAGTTCCTGACGCTTGCGGACAAGGCCAACGCGGACGACGACGGCAACGTCCGCGACCCCTTCACGGACGACGAGTTCTCGGTGCTCTTCAAGGCGCTGTTCGATCCGTGGTTCGATGCCCTCTTCACCAAGGACGAAAGCCGGCGCAAGAAGGCGAGCAAGCGGCTCAAGCTCAACGCCGGGGGCCAGGCGCCCGACATGATGCACGTCCTGGGCAGCACCCACCGCGCCTTCGAGCAGAGCCGCAAGATGCAGAAGCAGGCCGGCTAGCCCGGGCCGGCGGCGCCCGCCGATCCGCCGGCGCCCGCCGGCCGGCGCGGCCGGTAGTCGGCCACCACCACCGCCACCACCTGGATGTCGTCGTTGCCCGCGTGGTCCTCGGCGTCGTCGGGCGTGCGCGGCAGGGCGATGGGCGACTGGTGCTCGGGGTCGTCGGACTTGGGCCACAGCCACCAGCGCCCCTGGCCGTCGCGGCGCAGCTCCTTCACGGTGGCCTCCACGAGCCCCGTCGCGTCGCGGCGGTGCACGATGACGTGATCCCCCGAATCGATGGGATAGGCATAGTGGAGGAAGGGCACGCACACCAGGATGGTGCCCTCGGGATATTCCAGGTTCATGGACGAACCGCGCACCCGCAGGCCGAAATGGGTGGCGTGCGAATCGGGACGCGGAACGGCCACGCTCTCCCACTCGTCGGGAGGCAGTTCCGTGGCCTCGGCCCAGTGCCCGGCCTGCACCACCCCCGTCACCGACAGGGTGATGAAGCCGCCCACCGTCTGCCCGGCCGGCTGCGATTCGCCCGTCAGGGCGAGGAGCACCTTGCCGGCGTCCATTTCCAGATAACGGGCAAGCGCCGGGATCTCCGTCACCTTCACGTTGCGCCGGCCGGCGATGATCTCCGACACCCGGGCCGGGTCCACGCCCAGGACGTTGGCGAGGCCGCTCTTGGTACGGTCGAGCGCCTCCAGCCGGTCGGTGATCCAGTCGTGCCGCATGTCGGATCCCTTATACCATCGGTGAATCCCTTCCCCGTCACGCCCTCCCTGGTTGCCCGGCCCTTTTTTTTGCATTAAACGCAAGGCCGGGGCGGTTTTCCCAACCGTTCCATATGCGAATTATGCAAAAAGCCGCTTGCCTGTCCATTACGAAAAACGCAAGATGGCCCCCGCCACACTCGATGAGGGAGGAAGCATCATGACCGGACAGGCCCAGGACGAATCCCCCGTGCAGGCCAGCCGCGCCCGCCTGCGTCGGGCCGCGGCCCAGCGGCGACAGCGCGTGCGCGCCGCCGAGCGGACCGAACCCGCCGACTGGCAGGAAGCCCACGCCCCCACGGAGCGCGTCATCCTGCGCGACGACGGCGGCCGGCGCGTGGGCAGCGCCCGCCGGCGCAAGGTGGACGCCCGGCTGTGGGAGAGCTTCACCCCCGACCAGGAGCGGGCGGCGCGGCGCATCCAGGAGACGGCGGCCCGGATCACGGCCGGGACGGAGGCGCGCATCGGCCGCTACGACGGCATGCCGGCGGGCGGCACGCCGGGCGTTCCCGGCGACGACCCGGACGCCGAGCAGCTGCGCGCCCTGAAGGACCGCTACACGGCGTGGGTGCGCGCCTGCCGCGACGAGGGGGTGTCCCATGCCGCCGTGCTCGACGTGCTGCTCTTCGGCCAGTCGTGCCGGGCCACGGACCGCGCCCGGCGCAAGCGCAAGGGCTGGGCGAAGGCCAACCTCATGGCCGGCCTCGACCTGTACTGCCGCCTGGCCGGCCGGGGTGGCTGAGGGGACCGCCGGTCACGCCGTGCCGCCGTTGGTATCCACGGCGGGCAGGGTGAAGTGGAAACGGCTGCCGGAATCCGGGTGGGAGTCCACCCGGATCCGGCCGCCATGGTGTTCCACGATCTTCTTGCAAAGGGCGAGGCCCACCCCCGTGCCGGTGTCGTCGTCGGCGCTGTGCAGGCGCTTGAAGATGATGAAGAGGTCGCCCGTGTGGCGCGGGTCGATGCCGATGCCGTTGTCCGCCACGGTGAGCCGCCACATGGCGCCCTCGCGCGCGGCCGACACGCTGATCTCGGGCGGGCGCTCGGGATGGCGGTATTTGACGGCGTTGCCGATGAGGTTGTCCAGCACCCGGCGCAGCAGCGTGGGGTCGCCGCGCACCTCGGGGAGGGGACCGTGCACGTCCAGGCGGCCGCCCTCGGCCGCCACGGTGTCACGGTACTCGGCCGCCACTGTGCGCACCAGGGATTCCAGGGTCACGGCGCGCCGGGGCAGGTCGGCCCGGTCCACGTCGGTGTAGAGCGCCAGGTCCCGCACGAGCTGCAGGGCCCGCCGCGCCCCCGCCACGGCGTAGCCGGCGAAGGCCTGGGCGTCGTCGTCGAGCTGCGCGCCGTAGCGGTGCTGCAGGAGCTGGGTGTAGCTTATGATGCGCCGGAGGGGTTCCTGCAGGTCGTGCGACGCCACGGAGGCGAATCGCTCCATGTCGGCAAGGGCGTTCTGGAGCCGGCGCTCGCGCTCGATGCTTTCCGTGATGTCCGTGACCAGGGCAACGGCGGCGCTGCCGTCCGTCCCGTCGCCGCCGTCCGCCGGGGCGAGCAGGCCCGTGGCCAGGCGTGTGTGGACGGTCCGGCCGTCGGCGGCGCGGAAGGGCAGCTCCAGGTCCCCCGCCTCGCCGGCCGCCAGGGCGCGCTCGTGGGCCTCGGCCACCTCCCGGCTGCCGGGCTCGACGAAGGCCGACAGCCGGGCGCCCAGAAAGGTGTCGCGGTCGTAGCCCAGCAGGGCGCACAGGGCGCCGTTGACGTCCACGGTGCGCAGGCTCTTGAGGTCGATCATCCAGAAGCCCTGCGCCGCCGTCTCGATGACGCCGCGGTACTTGGCCTCGCTGCGGCGGAGCTGGTCGTGCGTGGCTTCCGCCCGGGCGCGTTCCGCCTCATAGGCCCCCAGCAGCTCCACCAGCCGCGCCGTGGCGTCGTGGACGGCCGCCACCTCGGCGACCGTCGCCGGGCTCTGCCCGTCCCGCGCCGCCGGCACGGCGGGACGCTCGCCCCGCGCCGCCCGCGCCAGGAGGCCGACCGCCCGTTCCAGGGGCTGCAGCACCCGCCGCCGCGCCAGCCACAGGCCCACCAGGGCGAGGGCGACCATGCCGCCCAGGGTGACGAGGGCGGCCGTCTGTACGGTGCCGGCGATGCGCGCGATGCGTTCAAGGCGCCGGGCGAGGGCGGGGGAGGCGCCCTCGCCGCCGCGTCCGTCCTCGACCCGCGCGTGCGTTTTCTCGGCGAGATGGCTGATGCGGATCTGGCCGCTGACCACCACTGCCGCGCCCAGCGCCAGGATCAAGAGGAAGGCGCCGACCGCCCCCGTCACCAGGGCATTGAGACGCGGTCCGCGCGAGGATGCCATGAACCAGCCCCATGGTGCCGAATGCGGTGAGTCCGCCCGCCGTGACGGGCGGCAGGGGTACAGCCTGCCACACGCCTTCTTGTACCGCCGGGGTGGGGGTCTTGTCGATATGGTTGTGACCGGGGCGCGACTGCGCCCCGCCCCGGTCAGGGGCGAGAGAAGGTCAAAACGGCTCCAGGAGCCGCCGGAAATAGTCGCGGGCGTCCTCGGGGCGCTCCGGATCGCCGGCGCGTTGGCGCAGGGTCTCCAGGATGCGGCGCGAGCGCTTGACGCCGCCCTCGGCCGGGAGCTCCACGCCGCCGGCCGTGGGCGCGCCGGCCGTACCCCGGGCGCCCCGCGCCCCGGGGGCCGTCCGGCCCAGGGCGCGCGCCAGGGCGCGGCGGGCCTGCGTGGCGCTCTGTTTGAGCGCCGTGAGCGCCTTCTGCTGGGCGCGCGCGGCGGGCTGCCGTTTGCCCCGGCGCAGGGCACCGGCGGCGTCGCCCATGGCGCCGCCCGCCTTGTCCAGGGCATCCGGTGCCCGGCCGGTAAGGCCCTGAAGGCCCTGGCGCAGGCCTTCCAGCTGCTGCCGCAACCGCCCCTGGTCCCCCGCCTGCTGTTTGAGGGCGCCCGGCGGGGCGCCGGCCCCCTGGTCCAGGAGGCCGCGCTGACGCGCCGCCAGGTCGCGCAGCTTGTCCATCAGGTGGCCGGCCTTTTGTGCCCTGGGCCCCACGGGGCCGGTGCGCATGTTGGCCGTCAGCGAGCGCATGCGCTCCAGAAGCCGGCGCGCCGCGTCGCGCGCCCCGGTGGCCGACAGGGCCTCCAGCCGCTTCGCCATGCGGCGCAGGTCGTCCGGGGTCACGGTGCGTGCGTCGCGCGCCGCCATGCCGGTCGCGGCGCGCCCGCCGAGCTTCTTTTCCAGAGCCGCCAGATAGCGTTCCAGGGCGCGGCGCAGGGCCTGGCTGCGCCGTTCCAGGGTGGCGGCGTCGGCGCCCGTGTTCAGGGCCTTGCGCAGGGCCTCGCGCGCTTGCCGCAGGTCGCGCCGGGCGAGGGCGGCGTTGTCCGTCTCGATGGCCAGGGCCACCCGCCACAGAAGGTCCAGGGCGCCGCGCACGGCGGGCAGGCCGTCGCCGTGGGCGAGCTGCCAGCGGGCCGAGCGCAGCCCCAGGAACGCCGCCGTGTCGCCGTCGAACCGGCCGGGACGGGCCGACAGCCGGTCCAGGGCGCCCATGACGGGTTCGCGGTTGGCGTGCGGCCGGCGCACCAGCTCGCGCCGCGCCTTGGCGACGGCGCGCGCCACGGGATGGTCGAAGTCGCGCCGCGGCAGGGTCAGGGGGTGGCGCCCGCCGGTGACGGTGTGGCCCGCGTCGTCCGTCGCCTTCAGGTGCAGCGTCACCTCAAGGCCCGCCCACGGATGGTCGGCCAGGGCGTGGGTGCTGGTGCGCACCGTGGCCGCCTCGTCCGTGGTGCCCGCCGGCAGGTCCAGGACGAGCGGGCCGTCCACCACGCCGCGCCCCTCGGCGCCGGGCCGGCGGATCACCGCCGCCACCGACGCCAGGCCGTAATCGTCGCGGGCGCGGTAGCGCAGCTTCAGGGTGCCGTCACGCGTCACCCGGGGCGGGCCGGCAAGGGCCACCTCGGGTGGCGCGTCCGCCGTCACGGTGAGGGGCCAGACCGCCGCCGGGTGGCCGCGCAGGCGCACGGCCAGGCGGTCGCCGCCATCGAGCGGGCCCTCGAAGCGGAAGGTCCGCGGCCCCAGGCGCCGGAACCGCCGGCGGCTGTCGCCGTTGCCCAGGACGGGCGCGCTGTCGGCGCCGTGCACCAGGGCCAGGACGGTGCTGCCCTCGGGCACCGTGATGGGGTCGCCGCGTTCGCCGTGCGCCTGCCGCTCGCGGTGGACGGGTGGCCGGCCCGTGTACGGCGGCGGCTTGACCCACACCTCCACGCGCGCCGGCGGGCCGCCCAGGCTGACGGCGGGCCGCAGGGCCGCCGCCAGGCGCGCGCCGGGCGCCTCGTGGCCGGCGGCGACGCCGATGACCAGGGCCAGCAGGGCCAGGGGCCGCAGGCCGCGCGGGTCACGCGCCGCCACGCCGGGGGCCGGCGGGGCGACGCGGCGCACGGCGGCGCGCAAGGCGTCGCGGCGCCGCGCGTGGGCCTGCCACAGCCGGCGCGCCACCGGGTCGCCGCCGCCGGCGTCGAGGCCCTCGCCGGCGTCCGACAGGGGGCGGTGGGGCAGGGCGTTGTCGCGTTCCAGCCGCCGCCACGCGTCGGCCCGGCCGGGCAGGCGCAGACGCCCCAGGCCGCGCCCCAGCAGGCCCAGGAAGGCGGCCGCGAACAGGACCAGGACGGCGGCGTGCGCCCAGCCGGGCAGGTGCAGCAGCCAGCCCGTCAGGGCCAGCCCGACGAAGCCGCCCGCCACCGACGCCGCCGGCCACAGGGCGGCCCACAGGGCCTCCCACAGCAGGACCAGCCGGGCCAGCAGGCGGCGCATGCGCATGGGGCTACTCCGAAGGGCCGGTCTGCCACGTCGCAACGTGCTCGCCCGCCAGCATGGCGTCCCAGTCGGGCCGGTCACGGGTCACGGCCCAGGCGTCGCCGTTGACCAGCACCTCGGGGACCAGCGGCCGGCCGTTGTAGCTGTTGGCCATGACGGCGCCGTAGGCCCCCGCCGTGTCCAGGGTCAGCAGGTCGCCGGCGGCCAGGGGCGGCAGCACGCGCTGCGTGGCGAAGGTGTCGCCGGTTTCGCAGATGGGGCCGACGACGTCCTTTGCCAACGCCGGGTAGCCGTCCTCCACCGGCTGGACCACGGGCCGCACGCCGTGGGTGGCGTCGTACAGGGCGGGGCGCACGAGATCGTTCATGCCGGCGTCCACCACGACGAAGCTGCGCGTGGCCCCTTCCTTGACGCGCACCACCCGCGTCAGCAGCAGCCCGGCGTTGGCCGTGAGCACGCGGCCCGGCTCGAAGATGAGGTGCAGGCCCAGGTCGCCCACCGTCTCGCGCACCACGGCGCCGTAGGCATTGGGCAGGGGCGGCACGTCGTCGCCGTAGGGCACGCCCAGGCCGCCGCCCAGGTCCAGGGTCTCCAGGTGGATGCCGTCGGCGCGCAGCATGAGCACCAGGTCGCGCAGCCGCGTGAAGGCGGTGCGGAAGGGATCCAGGTCGGTGAGCTGCGAGCCGATGTGCACGGCGGCGCCCATGAGCCGGATGCCCTCCAGGGCGGCGGCCCGGTGGAAGACGGTGTGGGCGCCCGTCCACTCGATGCCGAACTTGTTCTCCTTGAGGCCGGTGGTGATCTTGTCGTGGGTGCCGGCGTCCACGTCGGGATTGACGCGGATGGCCACCGGGGCCGGCACGCCGCGCTCGCGCGCCAGCGCGTCCAGCGTCAGGAGCTCTTCCTCGGACTCCACGTTGATCTGGCGCACCCCCTGGTCCAGGGCGAAGGTAAGCTCGCGCGCCGTCTTGCCCACGCCGGAGAAGACGATGCGCCCGGCCGGCACGCCGGCCGCCAGGGCGCGGCGCAGCTCGCCCTCGGAGACCACGTCGGCGCCGGCGCCCAGGTCCGCCAGGGTGCGCACCACGCCCAGGTTGCCGTTGGCCTTGAGGGCGTAGCACACGGTGGCGGGGAGGTCGCCCAGGGCGTCGCAAAAGACCCGGTAGTGGCGCTCGAGGGTGGCGGTGGCGTAGACGTAGACCGGCGTGCCCACGCCCTCGGCGATGCGGGTGAGGGGCACGTCCTCGGCGAACAGCCGGCCCTCGTGATAGTCGAAGTGGTTCATGAGTCCTCTTGCCGTGGATAGGTGCGGGGGTAGACGTTGTCGTCGTCCTCCGGCGGTTGGGGTGGCCCGCGCTTGCCGCACGCCGCCAGGGGCGCCGCGGCGAGGGCGGCCGCCAGCAGGAGCACGGGCAAAGCGCACAGGCGGCGTTTCATGACTCCCCCGCGTCGTCCAGGAAGCGGCGGCGCGCCTCGGCCACCTCGGCGCGCACGTTGGCGGGCGCCGTGCCGCCCGTGCTGGTGCGGCTGGCCACCGATGCCTCGACGGTGAGGACGTCGTGGACGTCGGCGGTGATGCGCCCGTCCACGGCCTGCATGGCATCCAGGGGCAGGTCGGCGAGGGCCACGCCGCGCTCTTCCGCCAGGCGCACCAGCCGGCCGGTCACGTGGTGGGCCTCGCGGAAGGGCAGGCCGGGCACGCGCACCAGCCAGTCGGCGAGGTCGGTGGCGGTGGTGAAGCCCACGGCGGCAGCGCGGCGCATGGCCTCGGGGTCCGGGGTCATGTCGGCCACCATGCCCGTGGTGGCCGAGAGGCACAGGCCCAGGGTCTCCGCCGCGTCGAAGACGGGCTCCTTGTCCTCCTGCATGTCCTTGCCGTAGGCCAGCGGCAGCCCCTTGAGCACCACCAGCAGGTTGCTCAGCGCGCCCACGAGCCGGCCGGCCTTGGCGCGCACCAGCTCGGCGGCGTCGGGATTCTTCTTCTGGGGCATGATGGAGCTGCCCGTGGCGAAGGCGTCGGACAGGGTGACGAAGCCGAACTGCGGCGTCGCCCACAGCACCAGCTCCTCGCCCAGGCGTGACAGGTGGGTGCCGGCCAGGGCGCAGGCGGCCAGGAACTCCACGGCGAAATCGCGGTCGGAGACGGCGTCCAGGGAGTTGCGCATGGGGCCGTCGAAACCCAGGTCGCGGGCCGTGCGCGCGCGGTCGATGGGGAAGGCGGTGCCGGCGAGGGCGGCCGCGCCCAGGGGCGATTCGTTGAGCCGCCGCCGGCAGTCGGCCAGGCGGCCCCGGTCGCGGCCGAACATCTCCGTGTAGGCCAGGAGGTGGTGGCCGAGGGTGACGGGCTGCGCCGTCTGGAGGTGGGTGCAGCCGGGCATGACCGTGCCGGCGTGGGTCTCCGCCTGGTCGATGAGGGCCTTCTGCAGGGCCCGCAGCTCGGCGTCCAGGGCGTCGATGCGCTCGCGCACCCAGAGGCGCAGGTCCGTGGCCACCTGGTCGTTGCGCGAGCGTGCCGTGTGCAGGCGGCCGGCGGGCTCGCCGATGAGCTCCCGCAGGCGCGCTTCCACGTTCATGTGAATGTCTTCCAGGGCGCGCGAGAAGGGGAAGCGGCCGTCGCGGATCTCCTGCTCCACGCGGTCGAGGCCGTCCCGGATGGCGGCGCCGTCGGCGTCCGAGAGTATGCCCTGGGCCACCAGCATGCTACAGTGCGCCCGCGAGCCGGCAATGTCCTGGGCGAACAGGGCGCGGTCGAAGTCGATGGAGGGGTTGATGCGCTCCATGGCCTCGGCCGGGCCGGCGGAGAAACGGCCGCCCCAGATGGCGCTCGTCGCGTTGTCCGGGGCGGCGGGGTCGTGGGTCATGGCGGAGGAGACCTTCCGGTGATGAATGTCCGCGCGGGGTTCGGCCGCGTCCTCGTCTTCCTGGGGCTGATTAGCCTGTTCGCCGCCGGTCACGCAAGGGTGGCGGCGGCCGGGCCGGTGGCGGAGCTGGCCGAGGCCCTGCCGGCCTTCGAGAAGGCCGGCAAACGGCTGGCGGTGCCGGAGAAGGTGGTGGTGCGCGATCCCAGCGGCGGGCCCGTTTCCCTGAGCGGCTTCGAGGGGCAGGTGGTGGTGGTGAATTTCTGGGCCACCTGGTGCGGTCCGTGCATCGAGGAACTGCCCGCCCTCGACCGGCTGCACAAGAAAATGCGCGGCAAGCCCGTGCGGGTGGTGGCGGTGAACGAGGACCGCGACGGCGACGTCGCGGCGCCCTTCCTGGAGCGCCAGGGACTCAAGGCGCTCAAGGCCTATACCGATCCGGAGAACAAGGCGCGCCGGGCCTTCAACGTCACCGGCCTGCCCACCACCTGGATCCTCGATTCCGAGGGCCGCGCCGTGGGCCGCGTCATGGGCATCGCGGAATGGGGCGCGCCGCGTGTGCGACGGGCCCTCCTGGCCCTGGCCGAGGCGGACGAATAAGGGCGCCGGTGTTTCGAGGGGGCATCCTGACGGATGCACCGCCTCAACATGACGGCGGCTTTGGGGGTTGGGGGTGGGACATGGAAGGAAAGGAGCACCACCGTGTCGGAAGAGGCGCTGGAAAGAGCGGAGGCCCTGCTTTTGCAGGCGGAAAGCTGGCCCGCCTTCCGCCGGCGGCTGCGCGACAACGGCCTGGAGATGACCCTGGCGCCGGCCGAGATGGACCGCCTGCGGGAGTCCTGGCAGCAATGGCAGGCGGAGGGCATGGCGGACGAAGCCCTCACGCGCGAGCTGCGCCACTGGGGCGACGGCCGCGGCTATCGCGAGCACCGCGAGGGCTTCCACGCGGTGGGGCCGCCGGTGCTGGTGGCGGAGGCCCGGCGGCGCGGCTGGTTCGTGCGCACCCTGGGCTCCGGCTACGTGGTCAATCCGCCCGAGGGCAAGCCGGTCCATCTCAAGGGTCCGTTCGGCGGCGACATGGCGGACCCCGACGCGGACGAGGATAACGACCCGGCTTAGGGAAATTCCCAGGTGGCCCGCGCCGGCGCGAGCCCCCATGCTCCCCCGTCGGAAGGGGAAACGACGGGAGGCGGCGCATGCGGGTTATCGTCGTCAACAACCACCGCCCCCTGCGCCGGGCGCTGGGCCGGCGGGTCCAGACCCTGCTTCCCGGCACGACCGTGCTGGAGGTGGCCCATGCGACGGCCGTGCGGGAACACCTCGCGGAAGGCGGTGTGGGGCTCGTGGTGGTCCACGCCCACACGCCGGAAGGACGCGGCGTGGCGCCCCTTGTCCGGTTGTGCCGGAAGGATCCCGCGGTACGGCTGCTGGTGGTGAGCGACGTCCTGAACGCGGCGCGCGTCCGCCGGGTGCTGCGCGATGGCGCCGACGGCTGCATCGGTGGCAGCGCGCCGGACCGGGTGATGCGGCATGCCCTGGATCTGGTGCTCTCCGGCGAGACCTTCGTACCGCCGGAGGTGCTGTCCGGGGAACGGGCCGCGTGATCAGCCGGCGATGACCTGCATCAATGCGGCGATGGCCCCAAGCTGCACGGCCAAAAGGCCCGCCAGCCACCCGGTCTGACGGGCGAAGGCTGCCTTCTGCTCGCTCCGGAGATGCTCGATTTCCTTGGTGAGGCGGCCGTCCATCTCATGCATGTCGCTGCGGAGCTGCGCGATTTCCTTGGTGAGACGGCCGTCCATTTCATGCATTTCGTTGCGGAGATGCGCGATTTCCTTGGTGAGACGGCCGTCCATCTCATGCATTTCGTTGCGGATCTGCGCGATTTCCTTGGTGAGACGGCCGTCCATCTCATGCATTTCGTTGCGGATCTGCGCGATTTCCTTGGTAAGCCGGCCGTCCATTTCCTTTAACTGGGTCTGGATGCGGCCGTCCATTTCATGTGTTTCGCCGCGGAGTTGTTCGATCGCCTTCTGCAGCTCCATCCTGGCCACGTCGAGCTGCTCCGACGTGGCCACGTTGGACGGAATCCGCCCCTCCAGGCGCTCGAACGCGGAGGCCAGCACCTGGGCCTTGTTGGCGTCGTCCTTGAAGGCTTCGTAGACTTCCAGGGCGATGGACATGACCGGCTCCCTGTCGCTCCCGCGGAGTGTAGCCCGGACCTCCCGCGGAGTCGATGGCGCTGCGCCGGCGCGTGACGGGCGGGCCGCCGGCACAGCACCCCGGCGTCAGCCCTCCATGGCCCGCACCAGGGCGTGGCGCTTCTTGCCGGCGGACAGCTTGATGATGCCGTCGTCCAGGGCGGCCTCGGTGACGGGGGCGTTCTCGTCCTCGACGGTCCCGCCGTTGATGCGCGCGCCGCGGCCGCGGATGAGCCGGCGCGCCTCGCCGTTGGAGTTGGCCAGGCCGGCGCGGCGGAAAAGCTCGAACGCGGGCACGCCGGCCGCCAGGGTGGCCCGTTCCAGGTCAAGGGTGGGCAGGTCGTCGCCGACGCCGCCCTGCTCGAAGGTGCGCCGCGCCGTTTCCTCGGCGTGGGCGGCGGCGTCGGTGCCGTGGCACAGCCGTGTGGCGGCGTTGGCGAGCGCCTTCTTGGCCTCGTTGATGCCGGCGCCCTCGAGCTGTTCCAGGCGGGCGATCTCGTCCAGGGGCAGGTCGGTGAAGAGCCGCAGGAAGCGGCCCACGTCGGCGTCCTCGGTGTTGCGCCAGTACTGCCAGTAGGCGTAGGGCGAGGTGTGCTCGGCGTTGAGCCAGACGGCGCCCTCGGCCGTCTTGCCCATCTTGGCACCGGAGCTGGTGGTGAGGAGCGGCGACGTCAGCCCGTAAAGCTCCACGCCCTCCGCGCGGCGGGCGAGCTCGATGCCGTTGACGATGTTGCCCCACTGGTCGGAGCCGCCGAGCTGCAGCCGGCAGCCATGGCGGCGGTACAGCTCCAGGAAGTCGTACGCCTGCAGGATCATGTAGTTGAATTCCAGGAAGGTGAGCGGGCTTTCCCGGTCGAGCCGCAGGCGCACGGACTCGAAATTGAGCATGCGGTTGATGGTGAAGTGCCGGCCGTAGTCGCGCAGGAACGGGATGTACTCCAGGCCGTCCAGCCAGTCGGCGTTGTTCACCATGACGGCGTCCGTCGGCCCCGACCCGAAGGTCAGGAACTTGTCGAACACCGTGCGGATGCCGGCCATGTTGCCGGCGATGGTGGCGTCGTCCAGGAGCTGGCGGCTCTCCTCCTTGCCCGATGGGTCGCCCACCCGGGTGGTGCCGCCACCCATGAGGACGATGGGCCTGTGGCCCGTCTGCTGCAGCCAGTAGAGCAGCATGATCTGGGTGAGGCTGCCGGCGTGCAGGCTGCTGGCGGTGGCGTCGAAGCCGATGTAGGCCGTCACCGGCCCGTCGGCCATGAGGGCGTCGAGCTCCGCCAGGTCCGTGCCCTGGTGGATGAAGCCGCGATCCGTCACCGTCTGCAGGAAAGCGGAGCGATAGGCCGCCATGAGTGGGGCTCCCGTTCGTTTGCCGGTTGCGCGCCGGATCGTCTACCACATCGGCCCGGGGCCGGCAACGCCGGGCGGTGACAACCCCCCGGGGGAACGCGTATTCTCGCCCCATGCAAAGGGACGCCGTACGAGCACTGGGCCTGATGAGCGGCACCTCCATGGACGGGGTGGACGCCGCGCTCGTCGTCACGGACGGCGAGCGCGCGGTTCATCGCGGCCCGGCCGTCACGGTGCCCTACGACAAGGACCTGCGCGAGGCCCTGGCGGGCATCCTGGGGGACACGGCGCCGCTGGATCAGGTGGCGGAGGTGGCCCGGCGCCTGACGGACGCCCACGCCGACGCCGTGCGCCTGCTCCTGGCGGAGGCGGAACTGGGCGCGGCGGACGTCGCGGTGATCGGTTTCCACGGCCACACCATCCTGCACGCCCCGGCGCGGGGCATCACGCGGCAGATCGGCGACGCCCACCGGCTGGCCGCCGCCACGGGCATCGACGTGGTGGCCGACTTCCGCGCCGCCGACGTGGCGGCGGGCGGCCAGGGGGCGCCGTTGGTACCCGCCTATCATGCCGCCCTGGCGGCCGACCTGGAAACACCCGTGGCGGTGCTCAACCTGGGCGGCGTGGCCAACGTCACCTGGGTGGGGCAGGACGGCCGCATCATGGCCTTCGACACGGGACCCGGCAACGCCCTGCTGGACGACTGGGCGGCGCGCCAGACGGGCACGCCCGTGGACAGCGACGGCAGCCTGGCGACGGGCGGGCGCGTGGACACCCTGGCGCTGGGGCAGCTCCTGGCCCATCCCTATTTCCGCCAGCCGCCGCCCAAATCCCTCGACCGCAACGCCTTTCCGTCGCAGGCCCTGGACCACCTGAACGCCGCCGACGGCGCCGCCACCCTGGTGGCCTTCTCGGCGGAGGCGGTGGCGCGCGCCGCCGACCACTTCCCGGCGCCGGCGCGGCGCTGGCTGGTGGCCGGCGGCGGCCGGCACAATCCCGCCCTCATGCAGGCGCTGGCGGATCACCTGAAAGTGCCCGTGGAGCCGGTGGAAACAGTGGGCTGGGATGGCGATGCGCTGGAGGCGGAGGCCTTCGCCTATCTCGCCGTGCGGCACCTGGGGGGGCTGCCGCAGACGTGGCCGGAGACGACGGGCGCCGAGCGGCCGACGGCGGGCGGGCGGCTTTTCCGGGCTACCGAGCAGGCTCCGGCTGGCTGACGCGCTCCGCCAGATAGCCGTCCACGGTGCGCGCCATGGGTTCCAGGTGGTCCAGGAAGCCGTGGTCGGCGCCCTTGATGAGCCGGAAATCCACGCGGACGTTGCCCTGGCCGTCGAGACGGCCGGCCAGGCGGGACGAGGCGTCGTGCGGCACCTCGGGGTCGCGGTCGCCGTGCAGGATGAGCCCCGACGAGGGGCAGGGGGCCAGGAAGGTGAAGTCGTGCTGGTTGGCGGGCGGGGCGACGGCGACGAAGCCGTTCAGCTCCGGCCGGCGCATGAGGAGCTGCATGCCGATCCAGGCGCCAAAGGAGAAGCCGGCCACCCAGAAAAGCCGGGCGCCTGTGTTCATCTGCTGCAGCCAGTCCAGGGCGGAGGCGGCGTCGGAAAGCTCGCCGGCGCCGCCGTCGCAGGTGCCCTGCGAACGCCCCACGCCCCGGAAATTGAAACGCAGCACCGAAAAGCCGCGCCGGGCGAAAACATGGAACAGGGTGTGCACCACCTTGTTGTCCATGTCGCCGCCCTGCTGCGGATGGGGATGCAGGATGACGGCCACCGGGGCATCGTCGCCGTTGCGGCTGGGCTGGTAGCGGCCTTCCAGGCGCCCGTCGGCGCCGCTGAACATGACCTCGGGCATGGCGAACCGTTCTTGTTATCGGGCCGGGCGCCCCCGCAGGCCCCTCGAAAGCGCGTTTCCCGCTGAACCCGGATTGTTGACCCTTGAGGTCGGCAATCTTATATTCCAGGTCCGATCACACGGCGCACGGGCCGCCAGCGGCGGGGTGAAAACCGCTATCGGGGATCGGACGCCGGCCGGGAAACGGCCCGGTTGAACCCGGCCGGAGCGGAGCGATCCTAGCACAGGAGCGGGCATGGTTTTCAAGGCGCTCGGCGAGGACATCGATTCCTATATGGCCCGCGACCCGGCGGCCCGCTCCCGCCTGGAAGTGCTTTTATGCTATCCAGGGCTGCACGCCCTTTTCACCTTTCGCCTGGCGTCCTGGTTCTGGCGCCGCGGCTTCCGCATCCTGGGCCGCCTGATCTCCCATTTCGGGCGCTTTTTCACCGGCATCGAGATCCATCCCGGCGCCACCATCGGCCGGCGCTTTTTCATCGATCACGGCCTGGGCGTGGTCATCGGCGAAACGGCCGAGATCGGCGACGACGTCATGATCTACCACGGCGTCACCCTGGGCGGCACCAGCCTGCGCTCGGGCAAGCGCCATCCCACGCTGAAGGACGGCGTCATCGTGGGCGCCGGGGCGCAGGTGCTGGGCCCCATCACGGTGGAGGCCGGGGCGCGCATCGGCGCCAACGCCGTGGTGCTCAAGGACGTGCCGCCGGGCGTCACCATGGTGGGCATCCCGGCGCGCATGGTCATGGGCGATGCCGCCCGGCGCACCGAGGGCTTCTGCGCCTACGGCCTGCCCGAGGAGGAGCTGCCCGATCCCGTGGCCCGCACCATCGACGCCCTGCGCAACCAGGTGTGCGACGTCATGGACCGCCTGGACCGCGTGGAGGCGGCGCAACAGGGGCGCGATCCCGAGTCGCCGTGCGACCAGCAGCCGCGGGTGGTGGCCGGGAGTGACAACGTGGACGACGATACAGAAGCAACAGATCAACCAAAGCAGGCGGGCGGAACGGCCGGCGAGCGGGCCGTCGCATCCGGTGGCGGGCCGCCCCCGGGCCGTTCCTGAAAACCGCGCGGAAAGAGGAGGAAACGCCGTGAGGTTGAGCACCAAGGGCCGTTACGCCGTCATGGCGGTGGCCGATCTGGCCTGGAACAGCAACGGAAGCCCCGTCGCCCTGGCCGACATCGCCCAGCGCCAGGAGATCTCCCTGTCCTACCTGGAGCAGCTTTTCGGCAAGCTGCGCAAGGGCGGGCTGGTGCGCAGCGTCCGGGGCCCCGGGGGCGGCTACCTCCTGGCGCGCGATCCCGCCGCCATGCGCATCGCCGACATCATCCTGGCCGTGGACGAGCCCATCCAGACCACGCGCTGTTCCCCGGGCTCGCCGTCGGGCTGCCACAACAACAGCGTGCGCTGTCTCACCCACGACCTGTGGGAGGAGCTGGGCAACCAGATCTATCTGTACCTGAGCGCCATCACCGTGGCGGACGTGGTGGAGCGCCGGGTGCTGGGGACCAGTGGCCTGGGCGGCGATTTCGCCCAGCGTTTGGCGGCCCAGTAGGGCCCACCCCCTTGGCGGAGCGGGGAGCCACCCTTAAGTATGCGTGAGAATGCGACCGTCTTGCACGGACGTTGATAAAGGAGCGAGGCGCGCCCATGAGCAAGCAGCCCGTCACCGTTACCCAGGCCGCGGCCGAGCACTTCAAGAGCCTCATGGCCCGCTGCGACACCGAGCCGGCGGGCATCAAGCTGGGCGTCACGGCCCAGGGCTGTTCCGGCATGTCGTACCACATGGATTTCGCCGAGGCGCCGGTGCCCGAGGCCGAGGTGGTGGACGCCGGCGGCGTCACCCTCTACGTCGATCCAAAGGCCCTCATGTTCATCGTGGGCACGGAGATCGACTACGAGGAGGGGCAGATGAGCAACGGCTTCGTCTTCCGCAACCCCAACGAACAGGGCCGCTGCGGCTGCGGCGCCTCCTTCCACGTGTAGGAATTCGCGCCGGTTGCCCCGGTGGAATTCACACAAGGGTAACCAAACTTTGGTGAAAGCGTCCACGAGCCGCGCTTAGCTTTCGGGGCAGTTCAAAAGTCCCGGAAGAGGCGGCTCATGGATATGGACACTTCCGCCGCACAGATCGGCGCCCCCCTGCACCACACCCTGGAGGCCCTGGCCCCGGCCGCCTTTGTCGTGGGTGTGCCGGAGTCGGGCGAGCCCCACTACATTGCCCACAACGCCCGCCACGCCGCGCTCACGGGCCGCGTGGGCGAGGGCGTCAAGGGTGTCACACCGCACCAGGTGCTGCCGGACGACCAGGCGGCCGAGCTGGCCGCCGCCTGTCGCCGGGCCGCCGCCCTTGCCGAGCCCCTGGAGCGCGACCTGGACCTTTCTTTCGCCGGCAATCCGGAGCGCACGTGGCGGCTGTCCATCCAGCCGCTGGACGGTGCCGATCCCACGCTGGCGCGGCTGTGCGGTGTCCTGGTGGACGTCACCGAGGGCCACCAGGCACGGGCCCGGCTGCAGTGGCTGGCCAGTTTCGATCCCCTCACGGACATGCCCAACCGCGACCTGTTCGTCAGCCGGCTGGGCCAGTCCCTGGTGCGGGCGCGGCGGCGCAACGGCCAGGGCATCGGCGTCATGGCCGTCAATGTGGACCGCTTCCGGGAGGTGAACAGCAGCCTCGGTTACCACGCCGGCGACACCCTGCTCGCCGCCCTGGGCCGGCGGCTCACCGAGGCCCTGCTCGGGGCGGAACTGGTGGCCCGCGTGGGCGGCGACGAGTTCGCCGTCATCCTGCCCACGGACGACGGCGTGAGCGAGGCCAGCAGGCTGTGCGACCGGGTGTTCAAGGCCATGGACGCGCCGTTCGACGTCCTGGGCCACGTGCTGCCCGTCGAGGTGAGCGTGGGCCTGGCGCGCTTCCCCGAGGATTCCGACACCGCCTCCGACCTCCTGAAAAAGGCGGAGGTGGCCCTGCACCGCGCCAAGGCCGACGGGGCCGGGGGCTTCCAGTACTATTCCCCCGAGTTCGACCGCGCCGTGCACGAGCGGCTGCAACTCGCCCAGGCCCTCAAGGAGGCCCTGGCCAGCGGGGAACTGTCGCTCCACTTCCAGCCCCAGGTGACCCTGACCGACGGCCGCCTCACCGGGGCGGAGGCCCTGGTGCGCTGGTACCGGCCGGACGGCACGGTGGTCCCCCCCAACCTCTTCGTCCCCGTGGCGGAACAGACGGGGCTCATCCTGGACCTGGGCGCGTGGGTGCTGGACCGGGCGGTGGCCCGGGTGCGCGGCTGGCTCGACCGCGGCCTGGATCCCGGGCGGGTGGCCGTGAACGTCTCGCCGCGCCAGTTCCGCAAGGGGGACGTGCCGGGGCTCGTCGCCGCCGCCCTGGACCGCCACGACGTGCCCGCCGGGCATCTGGAGGTGGAAGTGACCGAGGGCGTGGTGATGAACGATGCCGCCGGCACCGTGGAGACCCTGGAACGGCTGCGCGCCCTGGGCGTGGAGGTGGTCCTGGACGATTTCGGCACGGGCTATTCATCCCTCGCCTACCTGGCGCGCTTCCCCATCGGCCGGCTCAAGGTGGACCGCTCCTTCCTGCACCAGGCCCCGGGCAGCGCCCGCGACACGGCGCTCGTCCATTCCATCGTGGCCCTGGGGCGCACCCTGGACCTGGCGGTCCTGGGCGAGGGCGTGGAGAACGAGGCGCACCTGCGCCTCCTGCGCGAGGCCGGCTGCCACGACGCCCAGGGCTTCCTGTTCGGCCATCCCGTGCCGGCGGCCGAGCTGGAGACCCTGCTGGCGGCCGACAGAAACCTTCTGCCCGAGTCGGTTAAAAATCTCAACACGGACCCCCTTGCGGGCGGTCATCCCGGCGCATAGATCGGTTCTCAGACCCGGGCGGAAAAGAAAAAGCCGCCCAAGTCAATGAGTTGGTGAACATCGAAAGGAGGTGTGCCATGGATTTCCGTTCGCTGGTTCCGAACCGCAGCACGGTGCCGGGTCGCAGCCAGGGGGAGGATCCGTTCTATCCCCTGCGCCGCGAGATGGAGCGGGCCTTCGACGACTTCTTCCGCGGCGGCATGCCGACGGCCCCCGGCGTGAGCGCCTCGGCGGCGGTGCCCGTCTCCCTGGACGTCAGCGAGAACGACGACAAGCTGACGGTCACCGCCGAAGTGCCGGGCGTGAAGGAGGACGATCTGGACGTCTCCATCACCGGCGACGTGCTGACCATCAAGGGCGAGAAGAACGTCGAGGACGAGCGCAAGGAGGACGATTATCACGTGGTGGAGCGGTCCTACGGCTCCTTCCAGCGGTCCCTGCGCCTGCCCTTCGACGTGGACGAGCAGAGCGTCGATGCCCGCTTCAAGAACGGCATCCTGACCATCGACGTTCCCAAGCCCAAGGAAGAGCAGTCCAAGGCCCGCAAGGTGCAGATCAAGAGCGAGGGCTGACGCCGCGCGACAGCCTTCCGGACCCTCCCGCCAAAAGGCCGCCCTCCGCGCGGGGGCGGCCCTTTTTGGTTGGGAACCGATGGGTTAAACTGTGCCTGGACAGGTGCTTGGGAGCGGGATCGATGCAGAATCTGCCGACAGGCGAAAAAGGGCACGGGCCCATCGCCGCCGAGAAATATGAGCGGTTTCTGCAGGAAAAAATCCAGAGCGGGTATGTCATGTTTGTGGCCATGACCAATTCGGCATCGTAACGTGGGAGAATAACGCGGTCCGCTTGCGGTTTGGGGCCATGGAAAGTATGTATAATGACAGGGGGCTTTTCGTTGAGTGTTTGGCCCATTTCTTCAAGAATTGCGGAGCAATGACGTTTACGTCTGCTCATCTTGTCGCGGAATTTGATGATGAGTAAGTATGTTTCTGAGGACAACGTGATTGATATGGACCGCTATCGTCCATCGCCGGGGAACGGCCCGGGCGGTGGCGATGGTGGCGGAGAGGGCGAAATGGAACGTATCGTTCGTCCGGAAGAGCGGGTGGCGGGCATGGACACCCGGCTGTCCCGGGTGGAGACGGATATCCGGAGCTTGCGCACCGACATGGATGGCAAGTTCATGTGGACCTGGGGGATCATCATAACAGGGTTCGTGGCCCTCCTGGGGGCCATTGCCCGAGGGTTCGGCTGGATTTGACGGCGGCCTGGTAGCTGCCTCCCACTGGCGTTTCCGTAACGACTTCCCTTGTATATTCTGGCGCCATGATGCGCGTTCTGCCGGCCCGGGCTCCGGCCCTGGCGGTCGCCTTCGTCTACTGTTTCTGCCTGTTCGCCGGCTACTTCGTGCTGCGGCCGCTGCGCGACACCATGGGCATCCAGGGCGGCATTGCCAGCCTCAAGTGGCTGTTCACCGCCGACTTTGCCATCACCCTGCTGGTGGTGGTGCCCCTGTTCGGCTTCCTGGTGGCACGGTTTTCGCGGCGCCGCCTGGTGCCCGGGCTGCATGCCTTCCTCGTCGCCGTGGTGGCGCTTTTCGCCGTCGCCTTTGCGGCCCTCGGGGCGACACCCGCGCTGGCCCGGACGTTCTTCGTCTGGATGGGCGTTTTCAACCTCTTTGTGGTCTCCGTGTTCTGGGCCTTCATGGCCGATGTTTTCGGGCCCGACGGGGCGCGCCGGCTGTACGGGCGCATCGCCGCCGGCGGCACCCTGGGCGCCATGGCGGGGCCGGCCATGGCCGCCGTCGTGCCGTCGCCACCGGTGTTGCTGGCCGTCTCGGCCGCCCTGCTGGCGGTGGCCGGCGGCTGCGCCGCGTGGCTGGCGCGCGGGCCGCTGCACGGCGGCACCGCGGCGGAGGCCGGCCTGGGCGGTGGCCTGTGGGAAGGGGTGGGGCGGCTGGCGCGCTCGCCCTATCTGGCGCTGGTGGCGGTCTGGCTGGTGCTCTTCACCGCCACGGCCACCTTCGCCTATCTGGAGCAGGCCACCCTCGTGCAGGCCTTCGTGCCGGACCAGGCGGCGCGCACGCGGCTCTTCGCCTGGCTCGACCTGGGCGCCAACGGGCTGGCCCTGGGGCTGCAACTGGGCGCCGCCGGGCCGCTCCTCACGCGCCTGGGCCCGCGGGCCGCCCTGGTGGGGCAGCCCGTCATCACGGCCGCCGGCTTCCTGGCCCTGGTGCTGGCGCCCGCGCTGGCGCCCCTGGTGGTCTTCCAGGTTGTGCGGCGCGGCGCCGGCTACGGCCTCTTGCGCCCGGCGCGCGAGGCCCTGTTCGCCGTGGTCCCCGGGGTGGACCGCTACAAGGCCAAGGCCGTGGTGGACACGGCCGTCTACCGCGCCGGCGACGCAGCGAGCGCCTGGGGCTGGGCGGGGCTGGCCGCCGTTGGCCTGGGGCCCGCCGCGCTGGCCGCGGTGGCGCTGCCGGTGGTGTGTCTGTGGGGCGGGGCAGGGTGGTATCTTGGGCGGCGATACCGGACGATGCAGGCGGCGGAGGACTCATGAGGCGCCCCACACGACGTGACGTCCTGCGGCTGGCCGCGGCGGGCGGCGCCCTGGCCGTGACACCCGGGACGGCGGCCGCCGGGCCCATGCGCACGCGGCCCATCCCGGCGACGGGCGAGGCCCTGCCGGTGGTGGGGCTGGGCACGTGGCAGCAGTTCGACGTGCCGGCGGACAGCCCGCGCGTGGCCGACCTCCGGAAGGTGCTGCGCATCCTCTTCGAGGCGGGCGGCTCGGTGATCGACACCTCGCCCATGTACGGCGCGGCGGAAGCGCGCCTGGGCGACCTGCTCACCAACATGGATGCCCACGATACGGCCTTCCTCGCCACCAAGGTGTGGACCCGGGGCGAGGCGGCCGGGATCGAGCGGATGGAACGCTCGCTGGACAAGCTGGAGACGGACAGCGTCGCCCTCATGCAGGTGCACAACCTGGTGGACGCCAAGACCCACATGGCGACCCTGAAGGCCTGGAAGGCGGCGGGGCGCATCCGCTATACGGGCATCACCCATTATACCGAAGGGGCGCTGGACGACCTGGCCGCCTTCCTGCGCCGCGATCCGCCGGATTTCCTCCAGCTCGGCTACAACATGGCCATGCGCGCGGCGGCGGACACCGTGCTGCCCCTGGCGGCGGACGCCGGCGTGGCGGTCCTGGTCAACCAGCCCTACGACAGTGGCCGGCTTTTCCGGAAGGTGGAAGGCCGCGATCTGCCCGAATGGGCGCGCGATTTCTGCGATTCCTGGGGGCAGTTCTTCCTCAAGTACCTGCTGGCAACGGACGGCGTCACGGCGGTCATCCCGGGCACCGACGATCCGGAGCACATGCGGGACAACGCCGGGGCGGGGCGCGGCCGGCTGCCGGACGAAACGGAACGCCGCCGCATGCGGCGCCTGGTGGCGGAACTTTAATTGGGGTTGTCCGGCACCGGTGCGTATGATGGAAAGTAGGAAAACCGGTTATCGGCAAGGAGGGCCCCATGAAGCTGGTCCGCTACGGGTCGCCCGGGCAGGAACGGCCCGGCCTGATGGACGAAAACGGCACGCTGCGCGATCTTTCCGGCGAGGTGCCGGACATCGACCTGCGCCACCTGCCGCCGGGCGGGCTGGATGCCCTGAAGAAGCTGGACGCGGCGGCGCTGCCGGCGGTGGAAGGAAAGCCGCGCCTGGGGCCGCCGGTGGCGGGCGTGCACAACGTCCTGGGCATCGGCCTCAACTACCGCGATCACGCCCAGGAGACGGGCATTCCGCTGCCCGCCGAGCCGGTGCTGTTCAACAAGCACACGGGGTCGCTGGCCGGCCCGGACGACCCTGTGGCCCTGCCGCTGCACAGCCGGCGCACGGACTGGGAGGTGGAGCTTGTCGTGGTGGTGGGTGACCGCCTCCACAATGCCGACGAAAACACCGCCGCCGACGCCATCGCCGGCTACATGGTGGGCAACGACCTGACGGAACGCGGCTACCAGACGGAGCGCGGCGGCCAGTGGGTCAAGGGCAAGTCCCTGCCCGGCTACGCGCCCGTGGGGCCGTGGTTCGTCACGGCCGACCAGGTGCCCGATCCACAGAACCTGCGGCTGTGGCTCACCCTCAACGATCGCCCCATGCAGGACAGCACCACCGCCCACATGGTGGTGCCGCCGGCACGACTGGTGAGCTACGTGAGCACCTTCTGCCCTCTGGAGCCCGGCGACCTGCTCTTCACCGGCACGCCCGCCGGCGTGGGCATGGGCCAGCGCCCGCAACGCTTCCTTGAGCCCGGCGACGTCCTGCACGTCGGCATCGACGGCCTGGGCGAACAGCGGCAGGCGATGAAGCGGGGTGGGTGAGAGCCGGTGCTCCTGCTGCGTTGACCCCGCCCGCAGGCCTGTTGTATCCACCCCGGCCACACCAGGGGAGGATGCATGGCCGCCATTGTTCCGGGGAACGCGCCGTTCCACGCGGTGGCCGACCGTCTGCGGAATGGGGCGACGGACGAAGACGCCGCCATCGCCGATAATTTCGGCATGGAAGAGCGGGTGAGCGCCCGGGCGGGGTCCTACGCCGCGGCCCTCGCGAAGGCGCGGGCGCGGGGCGCCGATGACCTGAACCGGCAGCATGGCGAATACCTGAAAAATCGGGTGCAGGTTGCCCCGGGGGTGCCGGAGACCTTCACGTCGCCCGACCTTGCCGCGCTTCCCGCGCCCGGGGACGAGTGCTGGCTGGTGCATGTGGCGGACATGACCCGGCCGTTGGCCGATACATGGGGGCCTGCCGGCGTGGATTGCCTGGCTGACGAAGTGCGAAACCTTCTGGCGCCCGACGGGCCGCCGGGCCGGCTGGATCGCCTGCAAGAGATTTTCGACGACTGGCAGGCGGACCGTGACAACCGGCCCGTTTTCGCCGGGTTTCTGGAGGCTGTGCGGCCGGATGCCGATGCGCCCGACTGGGCCGAGCGGCTGCGTAAGGTTTTCGGGATCTCCCTCGGCCCCGCCGTGCTGGCGCAGTTCCGCTATCGGGCGTCGGTGGTGAAGGCGCAGGCGGCGGACGACGGCGCGGTTTTCTGTGCGCCCACGGTGCTGGATACGACGTTGCGGGCATGGTTCCACAGGGCCAAATACCCAATCGTTAACAAGCCAGCAGGTGGCGGCGGAAGTCAGGATTCATGGCGGCTTTGAGGCGTTT
>CAJXLG010000006.1 GCA_913055885.1 uncultured Rhodospirillales bacterium | reverse complement strand
CCCCCCAGCCGGCCCAGCTCGTCCGACCGGCCGGCCGGGACCTGGATGCCGTAGTCGCCGTCGCGCCCCCGCTCGGCGGCCCCCGCCAGGGTGCGCAGCGGCCGCACCAGGGACCACACGGCATAGCCCGTCACACCGGCCAGGGTCACCACCAGGAGCCCCAGGGTAACGAGGGTGAGGGAACGGGTCATGCCGGCGACGTCGTGTTCGATGTTGCGGCGCGCCGCGCGCACGCCCGCCAGCACCTCGCCCTCCGCCACCACGTTGCCCAGCACCCAGCCGGTGCCCGGCATGGCGTGCATGGCGAGCAGATGGGGGCTGCCGTCGAGGTCCAGCCGGCCCACGGAACGGCCGCCATCGCCCACGGTGGCCTCGATGAGCCGGCGCACCGCCGGCTTGTCGGACTTCAACAGGCTGAGGCCCAGGGTTTCGCCCACGGCCACGTCGTCGGGGGCCGTCACGCCGAAAGCGTCCAGGCGGTTCAGGGGAAAAGCGATGATGCGGCCCTGGCGGTCCACCAGGAAGCTGAACTGCTTGTCCGGGGCGATGGCGTCCCCGGCGATGGTCACGCTGTCCCCCTTGAGCACGCGATTGACCATGGTGTCCAGGGTGACGTCGATGCCGGCGACACCCCGGAAGCCGTCATCCGGCCCGTAGACGGGGGTGGCGACGCTGGCCATGAGGCCCTGGCCGGCGGGGTCCTGGTAGACCTCCGTCCACACGGTTTCCCGGCCCGGATTGTTGGCCGGGGCGGCCACCCGGTAGTAGCGCCCCTCGCGGCCGTCGAAGCCCTTGGGCAGTTCGTCGATCAGCGGCAGGTTGGGCACATAGCGCACGAAGGGCCGGGCGCCGCTGAACCATGCCGCGCGGGCGGAGTAGGCCTCGCGCCGGGCGCGCCGCAGCAGCGGGTCGAGGTGGGAGGTGAGGGCCAGCTCGCGCCGGGTGCTGTCGTCCAGGGCGCGGCCGCCGAAATAGACCACGGAGGCCGGGGCGTCCGGGTTGTTGGTGAGCATCCCGCGGCCCTCGGCGGCATGCAGGTCCGGGGGATGCAGGGGCGTGGCGTAGGTCTCCCGGTGGGCGAGCAGGGTCTCCGTCCGCTCCCCCAGGAGACGGCTCAGGCCCGCCGTGCGCCGGAACAGGGCGCCGTAGCGCTGGGCCTGTTCGGCCGTCACGCTGCGCAGCGCGCCGTAGGCCTGCTCGCGCAGGGCGCGGGCGCTGCGGTCGGCGGCCTTCTCGCCCAGGGACACCGCCAGGTTGGTGGAAACGGCGATGAGCGCCCCACCGGTGAGGAGCATCACCAGGGCAAAGGCGAGGGCCACCTTGACCCCGATGCGCGACGCGATGGACCGTAGCATGACCGGGCGCTCTTTCCCCTTCTGCGTTTCCGGGGGATCCGACCGGGACTGTAACCGTCACGCCCGCCGCGCGCCAGGACGGGGTGCGCCCGGTCCACCACTTTTCAGGCGGGTGGCCAGACCTTGAGGACGCCGATGATGATACCGCCGACGGCGACCAGGGTGCCGAAGGACCACATCATGAACCGGTCCATGCGGCGCTCCAGGCCTTCCAGGCGCTGCTCCACCGCCTGGAAACGCTTGTCCATGGTCTGGAAGTGCTTGTCCATGTCCTGGCGCATTTCCTCGAAGCGCCTGTCCACGGCCTCGAAGCGCCTGTCCACGGCTTCGAAGCGCTTTTCCATGTCCTGGCGCATTTCCTCGAAGCGCTGGTCCACGGCCTGGAAGCGTTTATCCATGGCCTGGAAGCCGTGCTGCATCACGTCGTACTGACGTTTCAGCTCTTCCTCGACGCGGACGACGCGCTCATAGATCTCGCGATCGCCGGGCGCGGCCGGGGCGGCGCGCACTTCCGCCAGCCATTCCGGCAGGTGCTGGCGAATGTATTCCTGGATGTCGCGGAAATCCTCTTCGGCCAGGGCCATGGCGATTGCGCTCCCGAAAAGCTTCGGACCGCCCCACTCTAACCACCACGGGCCCGGAAGGGTAGGGGTCAGGCCTGTTCCCGGGTCCTGGCGAAGCGGATCTCCGGCCAGTCCTCCTGGGCGCGGTTGAGGTGCCAGGCGTTGCGCGCCAGGAACACCGGGACGTCGTCGTGGTCGTCGGCGATGGCCGTGCGGTTGGCCTCCTGGAAGGCCTTGAAGCGTCGGTCGTCGTCGCTGCCCACCCACACGGCGGTGTACAGGCCGGCGGGCTCGAAACGCACGGGAATGTCGTATTCCGTGCGAATGCGGTCGGCCAGGACGTCGAACTGGAGCGCCCCCACGACGCCGACGATCCACTCCGCGCCCTGGCGCGGCCGGAACACCTGCGCCGCGCCCTCCTCGGCGATCTGCACCAGGGCGCGGCCCAGATGCTTGGCCTTCATGGGGTCCTCGGGGCGGACGGCCTGGAGCATTTCCGGGGCGAAGCTGGGAATGCCGGTGAAGCGCAGGGACTCGCCCGCCGTCAGGGCGTCGCCGATGCGCAGGTTGCCGTGGTTGGGGACGCCGATGATGTCGCCCGCCACGGCCTCCTCGGCCAGCTCGCGGTCGCGCGCCAGGAAGAGGTGCGGGTTGTGCAGGTTGACGGTCTTGCCCGTGCGCACGTGCTTGAGCTTCATGCCGCGCCGGAAATGGCCCGAGGCCAGCCGCACGTAGGCGATGCGGTCGCGGTGGCGCGGATCCATGTTGGCCTGGATCTTGAACACGAAGCCCGAGACGGCCTCCTCCGTGGGATGCACGTCGCGCGTCGTGGTGGGCTGGGGGCGCGGCGGCGGCGCCTCGCGCACCAGGCCGTTGAGGAGTTCGCGGACGCCGAAGGTGTTGATGGCGGACCCGAAATACACCGGGGTCATGTGCCCCTCGCGGAAGGCCTCGCGGTCGAAGGCGGGGCACAGGCTGCGCGCCATGGCCGCCTGCTCGCGCAGGGTCTCCGCGGCGTGGCCGGGCAGCATGGCGTCCAGGTGGGGGTCGTCCAGGCCCTGGCACGCGTCGCCCTCCTCGGGCAGGTGCTCGCGGTCCACGCGCTCCATGAGGGCCAGGCGGTCGTTCAGGAGGTCGTAGGCGCCCCGGAAGTCGCGCCCCATGCCGATGGGCCAGCTCGCCGGCGTCACGTCCAGGGCCAGGTCCTGCTCGATCTCGTCCAGGATCTCGAAGGGATCGCGCGCCTCGCGGTCCATCTTGTTGACGAAGGTGATGATGGGCACGTCGCGCAGGCGGCACACCTCGAACAGCTTGCGCGTCTGCTCCTCGATGCCCTTGGCGGCGTCGATGACCATGATGGCCGAATCCACCGCCGTGAGGGTGCGGTAGGTGTCCTCGGAAAAGTCGCCGTGGCCGGGCGTATCCAGAAGGTTGAAGGTGCACCCGGCGTACTCGAAGGTCATCACCGACGAGGCGACGGAAATGCCGCGCTCGCGCTCCACCTTCATCCAGTCGGAGCGGGCGCGGCGCTGCTCGCCGCGCGCCTTGACGGCGCCCGCCATCTGGATGGCGCCGCCGAAAAGCAGAAGCTTCTCGGTGAGGGTGGTCTTCCCGGCGTCCGGGTGCGAGATGATGGCGAAGGTGCGCCGGCGGTTCACCGCGTCGGCGAGCTGGCTCATGGCGACTCCTGCAGGGAAAGACGGTTCAAGGGTGGGGGTGATATGCCCCATCCGCCCGCGCGGTTTCAAGGGGGCGGCCCCGGCGCGCCGGAACAGTATCCCGGCACGCCGGGGACTCGGCGGTGTTTTGGCAAAAAATAGATAAAATTGATCAAAAAGGCGTTGCGTTGGCGCCCGGCACACGCTAGGGTAACACCCGTCAGCCGGGGCCCTTTCGCTGTTTCAGTCGCGCCCCATGACGCATTCCTCCCTTGACTCGGGCCGGTTGCCTGCCGGCCCGAATTTTTTATCCGGCCGTCCCCGGGTCCGATGGCCCCCGCCGTGCGTGCTCAGCCAGATGCCGGCAAAGACCACCGCCAGCCCCACAAGGTGGAACCAGCGCAGGGGCTCGTCCAGGAATCCCACCGCCATGAGGCCCGTGAAGACGGGCAGCAGATAGCTGTAATAGCCGGCGACGTTGGGCCCCGCCGTGGCCACCCCGCTGTTCCAGGCGCCATAGGCGGCCACCGACGGGAAGGCCGCCACATAGGCCATGGTGGCCAGGGTCTCCGGGGTCAGGGCGAAGGGCAGGGTCAGGCCGTAGTGATACAGATAGAGGGGCGCCGCCGCCACCAGGCCGGCGGCCACGGTGACGGTGAGCAGCATCATGGGGTCGAGCGCCACCGGGTGGCGGCGCAGCACCACGGAATAGATGGACCACGCCGCCGCCGCCCCCAGCATCCACAGGTCGCCGGGCACGGGGGCGACGGCGACCAGCACGGCGGGATTGCCGCGGCCCACCACCAGCACCACCCCGGCCAGGGCGACGGCCACGCCGGCCGCCTGGCGCGGGCCGATGCGGTCCCCCAGCCACAGCCACGACAGCACCACGATCATCACGGGCATGGTGGCGCTGATGAGCCCGACATTGACGGCCGTGGTGGTCTGCACCGCCGTGTACAGGAAGCTGTTGTAGGCCGTGATGCCCAGGATGCCCAGCACCACCACCGTCTTCCAGCGCGCCCGCACGGCGGGCCACTGGCGGACGGCCCGGGGCGCCGCCAGGGGCAGGACGATGGCGAGCGCCAGCGCCCAGCGCCAGAAGTTGAAGGCCACGGGCGGGATGTCCATGGCCATGGCGCGGCCCACGACGGCATTGCCCGACCAGAACAGGGGCGGCAGGATGAGGTAGAAATAGGGGGAGGTCAGGAAGCGCCACATTGCCGGACCCTACCCGTCTTCGCAGCGCAAAACAAGGTGGCTCATGACCGTCCCTGTCCTCGTCTGGTTCCGCCGCGACCTGCGCACGGCGGACCATCCCGCCCTGGCCACGGCGGCCGCGGAAGGCCGGCCCGTGGTGCCCGTCTGCCTGCCCGACGAGCCGGCCCACGCCCCGCCCGGCGCCGCGGCCCGCTGGTGGCGCGACCGCGCCCTGGCGGCGCTTGCCGGGGACCTGGCCGCCCTGGGGGCGTTCCTGGTGGTGCGCCCCGGCCCGGCGGCGGAAGGCCTGCCGGCCCTGGCGGCGGAAACGGGGGCCGACTCGGTTTTCTGGAACGATTCCGTGACGCCCGGCGCGGCGGCCGCCGACGCGGAGACGGCCGCCGCCCTGGACCGCGCCGGCGTGCGGGTGCGGCGCTTCGCCCACGAATGGCCGGCCGACCCCGGCCGGCCGCGCACCAAGGGCGGTACCCCGTTCCGGGTCTTCACGCCCTACTGGCGGGCGCTGGAACGGGCGGGGCCGCCGCCCGGCCCGGTGGCGCGGCCGGCGGCCCTGAGGCCCGGCCCCCGCCCGGATGGCGCGCCGCTGCCGGCCGCCCCGCCGCCGCCGGACATGGCGCCGGAGGCCACTTGGCAGCCCGACCCGACGGGGGCGCGGGCGGCGCTTGAGGACGCCGCGGTGCGGGTTCTGCCCGACTACGCGGCGACGCGGGACCGGCCCGACCGCGACGGCACCAGCGGCCTGTCGCCCTGCCTGGCGGCGGGCAATCTGTCGGCGGCGACGGTGTGGCACGCCGTCGAGGGCACGGCGGGGGCGGCGGCCTTCCGGCGGGAACTGGGCTGGCGCGGCTTCTGCTACCACCTGCTGTGGCAGCATCCGGGCCTGGCCGACACCCCCTGGAAGCCGGAATTCGCCGCCTTTCCCTGGCGCGACGACGCGGCGGCCGTCGCCGCCTGGTGTGCCGGGCGCACGGGCTTCCCCTTCATCGACGCCGGCATGCGCCAGCTCCGGGCCACCGGCTGGATGCACAACCGGGCGCGCATGGCGACGGCCTCCTTCCTGGTGAAGGACCTGCTCATCCCGTGGCAGGAAGGGGAGCGCTGGTTCCGCGAGCGCCTGGTGGACGCCGACCCGGCGAGCAACGCCGCCAACTGGCAGTGGGTGGCGGGCTGCGGCGCCGACGCGGCGCCCTATTTCCGCATCTTCAATCCCGTTACGCAGGGCCAACGATTCGACCCGGACGGCACCTACGTGCGCAGATGGGTGCCGGAGCTGCGTGACCTGCCCGCTACGACGGTGCACACGCCCTGGAAGGCCCCGCCAACCGGGTACCCGGCGCCCCTGGTGGACCACAAGGCGGCCCGGCAACGGGCGCTGGAGGCGTTCCGTTCGTTGCGCGAATAGCGATCACCTTACGGTTTCCATGCCCACGAAGCTTATACGATCCCGGATGCCGTGTCCCGTGCCCGTTTCCGGCGTTACCTTCATGTTACGAAAAATGATGCGTCCTGCGCGCTGACCTTGTATCGATAGAGCGCCCTTCCCCCCCCCGAAAGCACGGACGAATCCGGTTAACGAAGACGAGAGAAAAACATGACCGTACCAGAAACACTGGCGAGGGGGTTGCTGATCTGCCTTTCGTGTTCTGGGAGAAACTTCTTACCCGACGCTTTCACCCGGGGCTTTGGGCCGCCCACATGGATGATGCTTTTCCTGCGCACGTTGCGAACAGCCCTTTCGAGGCCCGGACGCGCCTCCAAGCCGACCTGGAGCATATCCGGCGCCTGCGCAATCGCGTCGCCCACCACGAGCCCGTTTTCTACCGGGACCTCATCGGCGATTACGAACGCATGGAAGAAGTGGTGCGCTGGCGCTGCCCCCACACCGCCGGCTGGCTGCGGCGGACGCAGGCGGTAACAGAGCTTTTCGACGCCATGCCCTGAAGCTCCTCAGAACACGTGCCCGGTGAACTCCATGCGGATGCGCTTGCGCAGGCTGTCGATGGCCTTGAGGGCGTCGCGCAGGCGGCCGCGCTCGCGGTGGGTGAGGCTGTCGGGCGGGACGTGGGTGCTCACCGGGCGGTCGTTGCGGAAGTCGTCGATCTGGCGGCGCAGCAGCAGGTCCGTGAGGACGTGGAAGGCGTCGGTGAGGGCCGTGTGCTCCTCGCGGCTCAGCACCTCCTTGCCGCGCAGGGCGTTCAGGCGCGACAGGGTGCCGGTGGCGGGAATGCCCTCGCGCAGGGCGAGGAGCCGCGCCGCCTCCACCAGCGGGATGGTCCCCGTGTGCTTCAGGTTGATCCAGCCCTTGAAGTCTTCCTTTTCCGATTCCGTCTGGAAGCGCCCGAACAGGCCGAGGGCCACGTTGTGGTCCGCCTCCTCGGCGAACATGCCGTGCAGGAAGGCGGGGTTGCGGCGCACCTGGGCCGTCACGTGGCGGCGCAGGGCGCCGGCCAGCGCCGTGTCGCCGTAGACGCAGCGGAAGTCGAAGAAGATGTCGGCCAGCCGGATGGCGACGGTGCTGCGCCGGCGCGTCCACTGGCTCACCTGGGCCGTCCACTGCGACAGGGTCTTGCGCCACAGGGGGTTCACGGCCATGCAGTACCCCCGGCACAGGGGGAAGCCCACGTCGTCCAGCGCCCGCGTCAGGCGCTCGGAAAAGGCGCGGAACCAGCCGTCCACCTGATTGTGCTGGTCGTTGGGATAGTCCTCGAGGATGAGGCCGTTGTCCTGATCGGGGAAGAGGTAGTTCTCGCCCCGGCCGCCCGAGCCCATGACGATGACGGCGAAATTCACCGGCGGTTCGCCCCAGCCCTGGCGCTTCATGTCGGCCACGATCTGCCCCGTCAGGCGGCGGTAGATGTCGTTGTTGACGTGCGTGATGAGCGCCTGGATCTCCGGGGCCGGCAGGTGCTCGGCGAACAGGTCGGCGGCCAGGTCCACCTGCGCCGCCTTCACGGCCCGCATGCCCTCCAGGCTGGCGTCGTGGGTGAGACGGTCGATCTGGGCCACCACGTCCTCGGCGGTGACGGCCAGGGCCTCGTGCAGGTCCAGAAGGCCCACGGGCATGCCGTCGTCGTCCACGGCCGGCAGGTGCCGCAGGCGCCGCCGGCGCATGGCGGCGATGGCGTGGTACAGATACTCGTCGCGCCCGATGGTGAAGGCGGGCGCCGACATGACGGTATCCACGGGCTCATCCGCCCCGTGGCAAAAGGTGACGCGGCGCGTCACGTCCTGCTCCGTGAGAATGCCGGCGACGCGGCCGTCGGTGTCCGTGACGAGGGCACACGCCGTGGCCGCGTCACGCATGCGCCCCACCACCGCCTCAAGCGCGGTGCCGCGGGGCACGCGCACCGCCACCGGGCGCATGAAATCGCGCACCAGCTTGCTGAAGATGGCGGTACGGGCGGAGACGGTCATGGTTCCCCCGGGTCGTGGCCACGCTTCCAGGGCATCATATGCTGCGCCGCACAACAAGTCTTGCGGCGAACGCGCCGCCGCCTCCCATATCAGCGCCCTGGAATATAAGAAAGAATAAACATGAAGCGGCGCCGCGTCTTGTCTGTTGCCGCCCTTCCGCCACCCTGCTATTTTGCACGGCACCTAGAACCTTTTCCGGCCCGGGCCGGCGCGGCCGGAGCCCGGATGACGCGTCGGCCGGCACGGCCGACACCGGGGGGAAAGCGGGGCGCGACCGGCGGCACCGGGGCGTCGGCCCTTTCCCGAAAAGGAAGGGTTGGACGTCGAGCAGGGAGGAGACGCCTTGGAAGCAAAAGTCTACTGGCTCTTCATCTTCGTGGCCCTGTACTGGGGCTACTGCATCGCCATGGGGATCAAGGGGGCGCGCCAGGCCAAGACGGCGAGCGACTACTTCGTCGCCGGACGCAAGATTTCCCTGTGGGTCTTCATCCTGGCCGCCACGGCCACCTCGTTCTCCGGCTGGACGTTCATGGGCCACCCCGGCCTGGTGTTCCGGGACGGCTTCCAGTACGCCTACGCCTCCTTCTACGCCATCACCATTCCCTTCACCGGCGTGATGTTCCTCAAGCGCCAGTGGATGCTGGGCAAGCGCTTCGGCTACGTCACGCCCGGGGAGATGTTCTCGGACTACTTCCAGGGCGATGCCATCCGCATCCTGACGGTCATCGTCGCCCTGCTGTTCTCCATTCCCTACCTGGGCCTGCAGCTGGGGGCCTCGGGCTATCTGTTCGACGTCCTCACCAACGGCCTGATCCCCGAGGATCTGGGCATGTGGCTGCTGGCCATCGTGGTGCTGCTGTACGTCGCCTCGGGCGGCCTGCGCGCCGTGGCCTACGTGGATACGGCGCAGTGCATCATGCTGGCGGCGGGCATCGTCATCACGGGCCTCATCGCCATCAGCGCCGTGGGCGGCCTGGGCCAGCTCACCGACCTGCTGGCGCGGATGGGCACGCATCCCGAAGTGGGCAAATGGGGCGCGACGCCCGAGGGGCATTCCGCCTATCTGGCCATTCCGGGCATGATCCAGTACACGGCCGGCTACACGGTGGACCCCACCACCGGCGGCCTGTGGACGGGCATCATGATCCTCACCTACATGTTCGCCCTCATGGGCATCCAGGCCGCGCCCGCCTTCAGCATGTGGGCCTTCTCCAACAACGACCCGGAGCCCTTCGCGCCGCAGCAGGTGTGGGCCTCCAGCCTGGTCATCGGCTTCATCCTGTTCGTCTTCACGGCCTTCCAGGGCCTGGGGGCGCAGTTCCTGGGCGCCAACCCGGCCTTCGTGGACGCCGGCATCGTCGCCCAGAGCACGCCGCTTCCGGCGAGCATCAGCGAGAAGCCCGATTCCATCGTGCCCCACTACTTCAACCTCCTGGCCGATCAGGCGCCGTGGCTGGTGGGGCTGCTCGCCGTGTGCGCCCTGGCCGCCATGCAGAGCACCGGCGCCGCCTACATGTCCACGGCGGGCGGCATGCTCACACGGGACCTGTACAAGCGCTACCTGAACCCGGCGGCCGGTCACGCCACCCAGAAGCTTTTCGGCCGCCTGGGCGTGGTGGTCATCGTGCTGCTGGCGCTTTTGCTCGCCACCGTCTCCGAGGACGCCCTGGTGCTCATGGGCGGTCTGGCGGTGGCCTTCGGCTTCCAGATGTGGCCGTCGCTCGCCGCCGTGTGCTGGTTCCCGTGGATCACCCGCCAGGGCGCCACGTGGGGCCTCGCGGGGGGCCTCATCGCCGTCATCCTGACGGAGAAACTGGGCCTGCAACTCCTCGGCACCCTCGGCCTGGAGCCCTGGGGCCGCTGGCCGCTGACCATTCACTCGGCGGGCTGGGGCATCCTGGTGAACCTGGCCATCCTGGTGCCCGTCTCGGCCCTGACCCAGGACGGCCACGCCCGGGCGCACCGGCAGAAGTACCACGACTTCCTGTACGAGCACGCCGCCCTGCCGGCGACGAAGGCGAAGCTCAAGCCGGTGGCCTGGATCGTCACCATTGCCTGGATGTTCTTCGCCATCGGCCCGGGCGCCGTCATCGGCAACACCATCTTCGGCAATCCCGCCGATCAATCGAGCTGGGTGTTCGGCATCCCGTCCATCTGGGCCTGGCAGATCATCTTCTGGATCATCGGCGTGGCCATCATGTGGTTCCTGGCCTACTGGATGGAGATGTCCAGGATCCCCAACAAGAAGGTGGAAGCCCTCACGGAGGACTTCGGCGACGGGGTTCCCAACGCCGCGCGCTGATCCCGGCCGTCGCCGGAACCGCAAAATCGAGGGGCGGGCCTTCGGGCCCGCCCCTTTCGTGTCGCGAGGGTGCGCGATCAGGCCGCTGGTTGCACGCCACCCGGAAGTTCTTCCAATACCCGCTCCACCCGCAGCCGGCGCAGGTCGTCGCGGGCGATGACGGTCACCGCCGGGCCCCACGGGGCGCACAGGGTGGGATCGGATTCGCTGGTGGCGAAGAGCACCAGGCTGGGCGCCCCGGCCGCGGCGATGAGGTGCATGGGCCCCGTGTCGTTGCCCACGGCGGCCTCGGCGTGCCGGGCCAGGGTGGCAATGGTGGCGAAGTCCGTGGCGTCCACGCGGTCCTCGGCGGCCGGACAGGCGTCGCGGATGGTGCGGGCGATGGCCTTTTCCGCCGGCCCCCGGCCCAGGATCACGGGCGTGGCGCCGGCGGCGGCGGCGTGGCGGGCCAGGGCGGCATAGGCCTCGGCGGGCCACCGCTTGGCGGGCCGGTGCGGCGCGCCGCCGGGCACCAGGAGCACCGGGCGCGGCGGCACGGCGGCGGCCGCGTCACCCAGCCACGATACGTCGGGGGCCGGCGTGCCGGGGATGCCGGCATGGGCCAGTTGTTCCGCCTGGCGTTCCAGGGTGTGTTGATGATCCCGCGCCGGGTTGCGGTGGGGATGGGAGCAGCCGGGCGCAACGCCCGACCACTCGGGCCGCCGCCCCGGGCCCATGAGCCGGAAATAGCGGCTGGTGCGCCGCGACGTCTGGAGGTCGTAGACGCGCCCGAAGCCGCCCCCGCGCAGCCGCCGGCGCAGGCGCCACAGGGCCAGGGGGTGCCACGGCCTGGGCCTGTCGTCCGTCCACACGGCATCGAACCACGGCATGCGTTCCGCCAGGTCGCGGAAGGGCGGGGTCGTGAGCAGGACCAGCCGGCTGTCGGGATGGTGGGCGCGGATGGCGGCGAAGGGCCCCGTCGCCTGCACCATGTCGCCCAGCGCACCCAGCTTGATGACCAGCACAGCGTCCGTCATGCCGCCTCCGCCGTGGCGTCGCGGGGCAGGAGTTCGCTGTACACCTCCAGCACGGCGGCCGTCATGGCCTCGCGGGTGTAGCGCAACAGGACACGGTCGCGCCCCGCCCGCCCCAGGGTGGCGCGCGCCCCCGCGTCCAGGGCCAGGGCATGGTCCAGGGCGGCGGCCAGGGCGTCGGCATCGCCCGGCGGCACGAGCCAGCCCGTGGCGCCGTCGGCCACCGTCTCCGCGGCGCCGCCGTGGTTGGTGGCGATGACGGGGCGCTCCATGGCCTGCGCCTCCACGGGCACACGGCCGAAGGCTTCCGGATCGGTGGAAGCGGAAACGGCCACCGCCGAGCGGGCGTAGGCGGCAGGCAGATCGCGGCAGGCGGTATCCACCACCACCCGGCCGTCCAGGCCCAGGGCGGCGATGCGTTCCGCCAGCTCGGCCACATAGGCGTCGCGCCCCTGGGCGCCGCCCGCCAGCACGGCCACGGCGTCGGGATGGCGCAGCCGGGCCATGGCCTCGACGAGCACCATCTGGCCCTTCCAGCGGGTGAGCCGCCCGGGCAGCAGGACGACGGGGGTGCGCGGCCCCACGGGCCAGTCGTCCGCCACCCGCTCCAGCCGCCCGGGCGTGATGGCCTGCGGGTCGAAGGCGGCGGTGTCGATGCCGCGCGGCACCGTGCGCAGCCGGGTCGCCGGCACGCCGTGGACGGCGCGCACGTGCGCCGCGATGAAGCCGGAGATGGCGATGACCCGCTCGCCGCGGCCCATGACCCCGTTGTAGGGGTCCTTCAGGAAGCGCGGCGCGCGGTTGTAGGTGCCGTGGTAGGTGGTGACCAGCGGCGTCCCCGTGCGCCGGGCGGCCAGCAGGGCGCTCCACGCCGGGGCGCGCGAGCGGGCATGGACGAGGTCGGCGCCGGTGTCGCGCAGCAGGCGCGCCAGCCGCCCGGCATTGGCCAGGAGGGTCACGGGGTTCTTGGCCGCCAGCGGCAGGGTGACGTGCTCCGCCCCGGCCTCCCGCAGGGCCGGCACCATGGCGCCCCCGGCGGAGGCCACCACGGCCCGCCAGCCGGCCTTCACCAGGGCGGCGGCGACATCGACGGTGCCCTGTTCCACACCGCCGGTCTCCAGGGCGGGCAGCACCTGGACGACGGTGGGCCGGCCTTTGCGCCGGTCGGGCGGAATGCTAGGCTCCGTGGACTTCACCGGACTCCCTGGAGAGGCTGCACCATGACGACGGAAACGACGGCCCCGGCACGGCTCGAGCGCCCGGGTCATCCCACCATCGCCTACCACAGGCTTTCGGGCAAGGGGCCGGGCGTGGTGTTCCTGGGCGGTTTCATGTCGGACATGACGGGCACCAAGGCCACCACCCTGGAGGCCCACTGCCGCGCCACCGGCCGCGCCTTCGTGCGCTTCGACTATCGCGGCCACGGCCAGTCCGACGGCCGCATCGAGGACGGCACCATCGGCGGCTGGGCGGAAGACGCCATCGCCGTGCTGGACGCCCTCACGGAAGGGCCGCAGATCCTGGTGGGGTCCAGCCTGGGCGGCTGGGTGATGCTGCTGGTGGCCCTGGCGCGGCCGGACCGCGTGGCCGGCATGCTGGGGCTCGCCGCGGCGCCCGACTTCACCGAGCGTCTCATCTGGCAGGAACTGGACGACGACCAGCGCAACACCCTGATGACCCAGGGGTCGGTCACCATGATCAACCCCTACGGCGGCACCACGCCCGTGAGCCGGGCGCTCATCGAGGACGGCCGGGACCACCTGCTGCTGCACCGCGAGATCCCGGTGGCCTGCCCCGTCCATCTCGTCCACGGCCTGTGTGACGAGGACGTGCCCTGGCGCACCAGCCTGGACCTCATGGAGCGGCTGTACACGGAGGACGTGGCGGTCACCTTCGTCAAGGCGGGCGACCACCGCCTGAGCCGCGCCGCCGACCTGCGCCGGCTGGAGCGCGCGGTGGACGCCCTGGTCGCCCACGTCACGGACGCCGGGCCGGGCGTTTCTTGACGCCCGCAGGCCCCGGCCCTAGATTCGCCGCAGTCATGCTGCCGGGGGCGCGCCGCGCCCCGGCATGTTGTACGGCGAACAGGACACGGAGCCCATGAAGGAAGTCACGGATTCGTCCTTTGACCAGGATGTGGTGAACGCGGAAACGCCGGTGCTGGTGGATTTCTGGGCCGAATGGTGCGGCCCCTGCAAGCAGATCGCCCCGGCCCTGGAGGAGCTGGACCAGGAAATGGAAGGCAGGGTCCAGGTGGCCAAGCTGAACATCGACGAGAATCCCACGGTGCCGGCCAAGTACGGCGTGCGCGGCATTCCCACCCTGATGCTCTTCAAGGACGGCGACGTGGCCGCCCAGAAGATCGGCGCCCTGCCCAAGGGCAAGCTCCAGGAGTGGCTGGAAAGCAACCTTTAGGGGTATGTCAGCGCGAAAGGCGTCCCTTGATTGACCGGGTGGTGACGGGCCTGCTACCGTCCGCCCATGGTGCAGGATGATAAGAACGAACCGCGCCACACCGGCCCTGGTTGGGTTGTCTGGGCCGATGTCCTGACCAACCTGATCAACAAGGTTGCCCGGTTTGGCTTCCTGGGGTGGCTGGTGTACCAGCTTCGGTACATGGTCGAGGCACTGGCCGGCAAAGATACCAGCGCGGTTTTTGTTGTTGACTGGTTCAGCGGCACGCGGTGTGGTCTGGCTGTCAGCGGGGCCCTGGCGCTTGCGGGCGTGGCGGTCACCTGGGCCGTTGGCGAACGCTTTTTCCGCCGCCGGCAGAACAGGCGCATGAGCGGGACCATACAACGGCTGGAAAGTCGGCTGGATCCCGACCGCTCATCAAGCGGACTGGAAAAGGACGGCACAACCCATCCCCGGGATGATTATTAGGAGGGAACGTCATGGCCGGAGAGGTCACCCCGGAAGGGATCGTCCTGGTCTTCGCGCTTCTCCTGTTGGTCGGACTTGTGTACGGGCCCTGGCAGACTTTCTGGACCGAATGGACGCGGGAGCGGCTGTTTGTCGCGCGGGACGCGCTTTTCGACCTGGCCGGTCCCGGCATGGCCCTCGCTTTTGACGAGCCGGCCTACCGCCAGGCCCGGCATGAACTGGAAGTCCTGATACGGTTCGTCCATCAGATGACTTGGCCGCGCCTAGTCGCCTATCTGATTTTGGCGGGGATGCCGCGGGAACGCAAAAGGTTGCTGGATACGCTGACGGCGCGCTCCGATGTTGGCGAAAAAACGGCGGAGATCCGGGACCGCGTTATCCAGGATTTGACCATCGCCTTCCTGATGCGCTCACCGGGCCTGAGTGCAATATTGAGCATCGTGACGATCCTGGTGCTTCCGGGAATCATGGTCGGCTTCATAATGGCGGAAAATGGGCGACGCCTGCAGAGGCACGCAGCCGGGCTCATCGTCGCCGACGCGGAACGGGCCGATCGGGCTTACGGTGCCGCCGCCGGATAAGACCGTTTTCGCGCCACATAGAGCAACGCCAGTGCCCCGTTTCGGCATAAGCGCCAGCCTGGCCACCGCCTACGGCGTCCAGGCCGTCATCCTGGCCGCCATCGCGGGGGCGGCGGTGGCCGTCGCCCTGGCCCTGCGCGCCGACATCCACACCCTGAACGACATGCGCGTCCCCCGCATCGTCGAGGCCAGCCGTCTGGCCCGGCAGGCGGAGGCCGTCACCGCCTATATCCCCACCCTGGTCTTCGCCCGGGACAGCGGCAGCGCCGACACGGCCGCCACCGTCCTGCGCGACCGCCTGGACACCCTGGGCGGCCTCATCGACGGCCTGGCCGGCCCCGACGGCGCCGGCCTGGATCGGCTCACCGCCCTTCGCCGCCGCCTGGGCGAGCGCGTCGATCGGCTGACCCGCCTGGTGCGCCGGCGCCTGGCGCGCCGCCGGCGGCTGGCGGCCATCGGCCGCGCCCTGCCCGCGCCGGACGATGCGCCGGCCGCCGGCGCGGCGCGGGCCCGGGCCCTGGTGGCGCGTGCCCTGACCGCCCGTGACAGGGACCGCCTGGACCGCCTGCGCGACCGCTTCAAAACCGCCCTGGCGGGCCTGTCGCCCCCGCAGCGGCGCGCCCTGGCCCCGCTGGGCACCGGCGCCGACGGCGCTTTCCGGGTGCGCGCCGACCTGCTGGCAACGCGCCGGGCCCTGCGGGGCACCCACCGCAACATGGAGGCCACGGCCCTCCGGCTCACGGGCACCGCCTGGGCCTTCCTGCACACCGTCCAGGACCGCGTGGAGAAACAGGCCGGCGCCGCCGGTCGCCTCGCCGTGGTCGCCGCCTGGGGCCTGGGCGGGGCCGCCGTGGCGGCGGTGACCGCCACCCTGGGGCTGATGCTCTTCCTGCGCCGACGGGTGTTCCGGCGCCTGCGCACCCTCACCCGCAACGTGCGCGCCACGGCGGCCGGCCGCGACGCGCCCCTGCGCCTGGGCGGCAACGACGAACTCGCCGACCTGGCGCGCGGCCTGGACATCTTCGTGCGCCGCCTGCGCCGGCGGGAAAAGGCCCTGGCGCGCGCCCGCAACGCCGCCGAGGACGCCCTGGCCGACGCCCGCCGGGCGCGCGCCGCCCTGGTCCAGGCGGAAAAGATGGCCGCCCTGGGGCATCTCGTCGCCGGCATGGCCCACGAGCTGGGCACCCCCGTGGGCACGGCCCTGTCCGCCGGATCGCACATGCGCGACCAGGTACAGGCCCTGGAGGCGGCTTTCGCGGAAGGCCGCCTGACCCGGCGCCAGTTGCAGGACGGCCTCGCCACCCTGCGCGAGAGCGGCGATCTGCTGGTGCGCAACACGGAGCGGGCGGCGCGGCTCGTGGACAGCTTCAAGGAGGTGGCCGCCGACCAGGGCCACGAGCGGCCGCGGCGCCTGGACCTCGCCACCTATCTGGGCGAGTGCCTGGCGGCCCTGGGGCCGGGGCTGCCCCGGACGGACCACGATGTCCGGCTGGACGCGTCGCCCGGCCTGGAAGCCACCCTCTATCCCGACGTCCTGTTCCGGGTGGTGACGGAATTGGTGCGCAACGCCACCCAGCACGCATGGCCGGCGGGCGCGGCGGGCACCGTCACCGTGACGGCCGGCCCCGATCCGGACCGCCCGGACACCCATGTGCGCCTCGCGGTGGGCGACGACGGGGCGGGCCTGCCGGAAGGGGCGGGAGAGCGGGTGCTGGAGCCCTTCTTCACCACGCGCCGCGCCGACGGCCATCCCGGCCTGGGGCTGAGCACCGTGCACAACCTTGTCACCGGGCCGCTGAACGGTACAGTGGCCGTGGGCGCGACCGAGGCGGGCGGCGCGTGTTTCGTCATCCGCTTCCCGGCCCACGCGCCGGCGGCGGAAGCCACGACACCGGACCACGGGGAGGCGACATGAAACCATGGGGGCTGGCTCTGGCGGCGGCGCTTTTGCTGCTGGCCGGCCGGGCGGCGGCCGGCGACACCCTGGCCCGGGTGCAGGCGCGGGGCGAACTGGTTTGCGGCGTCCACAACGGCGGCAGCCCCCTGTCCCGCCAGACGGCGGAAGGCCCCTGGCGCGGCTTCAACGTCGCCTTCTGCCGCGCCCTGGCGGCGGCGGTGCTCAAGGACGCGGACGCCGTGCGCTTCGTGCCCGTGCTGCCGGAAAACCGCCTGGACCGGCTGGCGGCCGGCGATCTCGACGTGCTCATGAGCGGCATCGGCGGCACGGCGGCCCGCGAATCGGCCCGGCCCGTCACCTTCGTCACTCCCTGGCTGCTGTTCGGCCAGAAGGTGCTGGCGCGGCGCGACCTGGGGGCCGAACGCCTGGCCGGGGTGGACGCGGCCACGGCCTGCCTGGTCAAGGCGGACACGGCGCAGCGCAACCTGCGCCGCGCCGCCCGGACCCACGGCATCGACCTGCGCGTGGAAACGGTGGCGAGCTACCGCATGGCCGTGGAGGGCCTGGCTTCCGGCCGCTGCGACCTCCTGGCCACGGACACCCTGGCGCTGCACATCATCAAGGCGCGTTTCCTCGGCCGGCCGGACGATTATGTCATCTTCCCCGACCCCATCAGCCGGGGCGGCAACAGCATCGCCGTGCGCGCCGACTCCTGGCGCTGGTTCAAGCTGGTGCGCTGGCTGCGCAACGGCCTGGTGCTGGCGGAACGCTACGGCATCACCCGCGCCAACGTGGCCGACCGGGCGGCGGACGGCAACAGCCGCACCCGCCGCCTGCTGGGGGCCGAGGGCGCCGTGTGGGGGGATCTGGCCCCCGATGCCCGGTGGCTGCGCCGGGCCATCGCCGCCGTGGGCAATTACGGCGGGATCTATGCGCGCTACTTCGGGCCCGACGGCGCCGTTCCCGTGCCGCGCGGGCCCAACCGCCTCGTCCGCGACGGCGGCGCCATCCGCGCGCCCGCCCTGCCGTGAAAAAGCGTCCCGCGCGCCCCTGGACACGCGGGCCCGCGTGCCTTATGTCTCCCATATCTTTATGAGTTAATCCTAATGTAAAGGAGACGGGACCCCTCATGGCCGACCAGAACGATCCCCGCAACGATCCCCGTGTCGTCGATATGGACCCCGCCGACGTGAAGGCCGCCCTGGACCGCGGCGAAATCCTGCTCGTGGACGTACGCGAGCCCTACGAGTACGGTTTCGAGCGCATTCCGGGCGCCCTGCTGCTGCCCCTGGCGCAGTTCGATCCCGCCTACCTGCCGCCGGACGGCGCCGGCGGGCGCACCATCGTCCTGCACTGCGGCACCGGCCGCCGGTCCGCCAAGGCCGTTCAGCGTTGCTGCGACAAGGGCGGCGCCGCCCAGTTCCGCCACGTGAAGGGCGGCCTGCAGGGCTGGAAGGAAGCCGAGCAGCCCACCCTGGGCGTGGACCCCTCCACCGGCGCGCCCAGGATGATGGACAACCGGAAGCAGCAATAGCGCCTTCCGGCGCGGAAGCGCCTTGACACGGGGCGGGCGGCGGGGCACCCATCCGCCGCCCGTTCCCGGAGGCCCGCATGCATCTGCTCGCCGCCCAGCCCGGCCGCATCGACGACGGCGCCGAGGCCGTGGACCCCGGTCAGGCGCCGGGGGATATTGTCGTCCTCTCCGCCGCCGACACGGAACTCGCCCTGCTCGCCGACGCCCACGGGCGCCGCCCCGACGGGGCGCCCACGCTGCGGCTCTTCAACCTCATGCAGCTCGGGCATCCCATGTCCGTGGACCTGTATGTGGATCAGGTCATCCGGCGGGCGCGGCTGGTGGTGGTGCGGCTCCTGGGCGGCGCCGGCTACTGGGCCTACGGCCTGGAAAGGGTGTGGGCCGCCTGTAGCGAAGCGGGCATTCCCCTGGCCGTCCTGCCCGGCGACGCCCGGCCCGACCCGGAGCTGGACCGCCACTGCACCGTGGCCGAGGAAGACCGGCGGCGCCTGCATGCCTGGTTCAGCCACGGCGGCCCCGACAACGCCGACAGCTTTCTGGGCTGGGCGGCGGAAAAACTGGGCCACGCCGCCCACTGGCACGAGCCGGTGCCCCTGGTGCGCGCGGGCCTGTACCACCCCGAGCACGGCCGCCCCGCCCTCGACACCCTGCGACGGGCCTGGACCGACGGCGCCCCGGTGGCGGCGCTCGTCTTCTACCGCGCCCTCATGGAGGCGGGCAGCCTGGCCGCCGTGGACGCCCTGGTGCGGGCCGTGGAAGAGGCCGGGCTCAACGTCCTGCCCGTCTTCACCGCCAGCCTGCGCGAGGACGAGCCCGCCGCCCTGGTGGAGGACCTGCTGGCCGCCGCGCCGCCGGACGTCATCCTCAACGCCACGGGCTTTGCCGTGGGCGCGCCGGGCGATTCGCCGGCGCGGCCGCCGGGCCCCTTCGCCGTCACCGACGCCCCGGTGCTCCAGGTGGTGGTCTCCGGCACCCACCGCGACGCCTGGGCGGAAGGGACGCAGGGCCTGGGTCCGCGTGAGCTGGCCATGAACGTGGCCCTGCCCGAGGTGGACGGCCGTGTGCTGTCGCGCGCCGTGGCCTTCAAGGCGGAGGCGCGCCGGGACCCGGCCACCCAGTGCCACGTCGCCGTCCACCGGGCGGAACCCGACCGGGCACGCTTCACGGCGGCCCTGGCGGCCGCGTGGGCGCGGCTGCGCCGCGCCGCCGCGCCGGAGCGGCGGGTGGCGGTGGTTCTGGCCAACTACCCCAACCGCGACGGCCGGCTGGCCAACGGCGTGGGCCTGGACACGCCGGAAAGCGTCGCCGTGGCCCTGAACCATCTGGCGGAGCACGGCTACGACGCGGGCGACCCCCCGCCCGCCGACGGTGCGACCCTCATGGCCGCCCTGACGGAAGGCCCCACCAACGCCCCGGGCGCGCGCACCGGCGGCGAAAGCCTGTCCCTCGACGCCTACCGGGCCTTCCTCGACGCCCTGCCGGAAACGGCGCGGCAGGCCGTCCACGACCGCTGGGGGCCGCCGGAAAACGATCCTTTTGTTCAGGATGGCGCCTTCGTCCTGCCCGTGGCGCGGTGGGGCAACACGGTCGTCGCCGTGCAGCCGGCGCGCGGCTACAACATCGACCCCCAGGCCACCTACCACAGCCCCGACCTGGTGCCGCCGCACGGCTATCTGGCCTTCTACGCCTGGATGCGCCGGGCGTTCGACGCCCATGCCGTGGTCCACTTCGGCAAGCACGGCAACCTGGAGTGGCTGCCGGGCAAGGCCCTGGCCCTGTCGGAAACCTGCTGGCCGGAAATCGCCCTGGGCCCGCTGCCCCACCTCTATCCCTTCATCGTCAACGACCCCGGCGAGGGCACCCAGGCCAAGCGCCGCGCCCAGGCCGTGGTGCTGGATCACCTGACGCCGCCCCTCACCCGCGCCGAGACCTACGGCCCGGTGAAGGAACTGGAGCACCTGGTGGACGAGTATTTCGAGGCGGCGGGCATGGACCCGCGGCGGCTGGACCACCTGCGGGCCGACATCCTGTCGCGCATGCGCACCCTGGGCCTGGACCGCGACATGGGCGTGGACCCCGACCGCGACGAAGAATCGGCGCTCGCCGCCCTGGACGAGCATCTGTGCGGGCTCAAGGAACTCCAGATCCGCGACGGCCTGCACGTCTTCGGCCGGTCGCCGGACGGCGACCGGGCCACGGACCTGCTGGTGGCCCTGGCCCGCCTGCCGCGCGGCGAGGGGGCGGGGAACGAGTCCCTGTTGCGGGCCCTGGCCCGCGACCTCGACCTGCCGGAGGGCTTCGACCCCCTGGACTGCGATATGGGCGCGGCATGGACCGGGCCGTATCCCGAGTCCTTGCAATGCTGCGGCACGGGCCCGTGGCGCACCCAGGGGGACACGGTGGAGCGCCTGGAGGCGCTGGCGCGCGCCCTCGTCGCCGGCCGCGCCGGGCCGCATCCGGCATGGGAAACAACGCGCGCCGTCCTCGATGCCGGCATCCGCGACCGCCTGCGCCCCGCCGTGGAAGCCAGCGGCCCGGGCGAGCTGGCCGGCCTGGTGCGCGGGCTGGACGGGCGCTTCGTGCCGCCCGGGCCGTCGGGCGCGCCCACGCGGGGCCGGCCCGACGTCCTGCCCACGGGGCGCAACTTCTATTCCGTGGACGGTCGCGGCGTGCCCACGCCGGCCGCCTGGCACCTGGGCTGGAAATCCGCCCAGCGCCTGGTGGTGGAACACTTCCAGGAACACGGCGAACCGCCGCGCGCGCTGGTGCTCTCGGCGTGGGGCACGGCCAACATGCGCACGGGCGGCGACGACATCGCCCAGGCCCTGGCCCTCCTCGGCGTGCGCCCCACCTGGGACGCGGCGGCGCGCCGGGTGACGGGCTTCGAGATCCTGCCCGTGACGGTGCTGGACCGGCCGCGCGTGGACGTCACCTTCCGCGTCTCCGGCTTCTTCCGCGACGCCTTCCCCGCCCAGATGGACCTTATGGATTCCGCCGCGCGGGCCGTGGCCGACCTGGACGAATCGCCCGACGACAACCCCCTGGCGGCGCGCGTGGCGGAAGAGGCCGCGCGCCTGGAAAACGACGGCACCGACGCCGACACGGCGCGCCGGCGCGCCGGCAGCCGCGTCTTCGGGGCGCAGCCCGGGGCCTACGGCGCCGGGCTCCAGGCCCTCATGGACGAGGGGGGCTGGCAGGACGACGCCGACCTCGCCGGCGCCTACGTCGCCTGGGGCGGCTGGGCCTACGGCGGCGGCACCGAGGGCGCGGCGGCGCAGGCCGATTTCCGCCACCGGCTGGCGGGGGCCGAGGCGGTGGTGCACAACCAGGACAACCGCGAGCACGACCTCCTGGATTCCGACGACTACTACCAGTTCGAGGGCGGCGCCACGGCCGCCGTGCGCCATCTGTCGGGAGCGCAGCCGACGGTCTACCACAACGACCACAGCCGCCCGGAAAGCCCGCGCGTGCGCAACCTCAAGGAAGAGATCGGGCGCGTGGTCCGGGGGCGGGCGGCGAATCCCAGGTGGATCGCCGGCGTCATGCGCCACGGCTACAAGGGCGCCTTCGAGATGGCGGCCACCGTGGACTACCTCTTCGCCTTCGCCGCCACGGCGCGGGTGGTGGAGAACCACCACTTCGACCAGCTTTTCGACGCCTACCTGGACGACGCCGAGGTGCGCGACTTCATCGCCGAGCACAACCCGGCGGCGCTGAAGGAAATGGCGGAACGCTTCCGCGAGGCCCTGGATCGCGGCCTGTGGCGGCCCGCCTCCAACCGGGCGCCGGGGCTGGTGGCGGACCTGGCCGAGGGGGAGGCAGGCGGATGACTCGTCGCCCCGTGTCCTCCCTCGAGGCTCCGCCCCTGACGGGGCGGAGGCGCCTCGGGATGACGACAAGGATCGCCCATCATCGTCATCTTGAGGTGCTTTTGCCCCCGGCAAAAGCCTCGAAAGATGAGGTGCTTTTGCCCCCGGCAAACGCCTCGAAAGACGACGTTCCGCGACGGCGGCCGGAGGCATCCCCATGACCCGCGCCCTGATGCTCCAGGGAACGGGCTCGGACGTGGGCAAGTCCGTCCTGCTGGCCGGGCTGGCGCGGGCCTATACACGCCGGGGCCTCGCCGTGCGGCCCTTCAAGCCCCAGAACATGGCCAACAACGCCGCCGTCACCGCCGACGGCGGCGAGATCGGCCGCGCCCAGGCCCTTCAGGCGCGCGCCTGCGGCGTGCCGCCGGCCATCGACATGAATCCCGTGCTCCTCAAGCCCCAGGCGGAGGCGGGCAGCCAGGTGGTGGTGCACGGCGAAGTGCGCGGCAGCCTCTCGGCCCGCGCCTATCACTCGGAACGCGCGGCCCTCCTGGATCCCGTCCTGGAGAGCTTCCACCGCCTCACGGGCGACGCCGACCTGGTGCTGGTGGAAGGGGCCGGCGGCGCGGCGGAGATGAACCTGCGCCCCGGCGACATCGCCAACATGGGCTTCGCGCGCGCCGCCAACGTGCCCGTGGCGCTCATCGGCGACGTGGACCGGGGCGGGGTGTTGGCGTCCATCGTGGGTACCCACGCCCTGCTGGACGGCGGCGACCGCGCCCTGCTCGCCGGTTATATCATCAACCGGCTGCGCGGCGATCCCGCCCTTTTCGACTCCGCCCTGCCCATCATGAGCGACCATACGGGCCTTTCCTGCCTGGGCGTGGTGCCGCACATGCCGGAAGCGGCGCGCCTGCCGGCCGAGGATTCCGTGGCCCTGGAGCGGCCGCGCGGCGGCGAAGGCGGTGGCGGGACCGTGAAGATCGCCGTGCCCCGCCTGGCGCGTATTGCCAATTTCGACGACCTGGACCCCCTGGCCGCCGAGCCGGACGTGACGGTGGCCGTGGTGCCGCCGGAGCAGCCCCTGCCCCTGGACGCCGACCTGGTGCTGCTGCCCGGTTCCAAGGCGACGCGGGCCGACCTCGCCATGCTCTTCGACACGGCCTGGGCCACGGACCTCCGCGCCCTGGCGCGGCAGGGCGTGCCCGTCCTGGGGCTGTGCGGCGGCTATCAGATGCTGGGGCGCACGGTGGCCGACCCCGACGGTATCGAGGGGGAACCGGGGACCACGGAAGGGCTGGGCCTGCTCGCCGTGGAGACGGTGCTCACGGGCGACAAGACCCTGCGCCCGGCGCGCGGCACTGCGCTGGGCGCGCCTGTGGCCGGCTACGAAATGCACGTGGGCCGCACCACGGGGCCCGACACGGCCCGCCCCCTGGTCATCGGCGGCGGCGACGGCGGCGCCACCTCGCCCGACGGCCGCGTCATGGGCGCCTACCTGCACGGCCTCTTCACGGACGATGCCTTCCGCCGCGCCTTCCTGGACCGCCTGGGGGTCGGGGTGTTCGCCGAACAGGCCCACGAAGCGGGTGTGGAGGCCGCCCTCGACGCCATCGCCCGCCGCCTGGAAGGCGCCCTGGACCTGGATGCGCTGTGGCGTACCGCCGGGGAGGTGGACGGATGAGGGGCGGGGCATCATGCCATCGGCCCCCGACCCTCCCCCATCCGGGTGGGAGCCCAGGTAACGCCGCTTCCGGCCCCGCCTTACCGCGGTTGTGGCAAGCACCGGCGAGTCCCGTTCCAGGGCCGTTGGTATCAGGCGGCGTCCACCCCAACCGTGAGGCGGCGCCCCAGGCAACGCAGGGCCGCCGCCAGACGCTCGATGGGGGTGTTGTGCCGGGGGTTCAGAAGGCGTTCCACGTCATCCGCCGCGACGCCCAGCCGTTCCGCCAGGTCGGCACGGGTCACCCCGTCGCCGGCCATGGCGTCGGCCAGGGCGGCCTTGGCCGCCATCACCGGCCCCGGGCCGGCAACAGGCCCGCCGCCGGCCGTCGACGGCGCGGGCACCGATTCCCCGTGAGCCAGCCGGCTGGCCAGAGCTTCCGCGACGGCATCCTCGGCGCCCGCCAGGGCGCCGGCCTCGTCGTCGGCCTGGGTCACCACCTCCGGCAGATCGGGACAGGTCACCACGAAACCGCCGTCGGGGTCCGGCTCCAGGGTTACGGGATACAGATAGTCCATCACTGTCGCCCCTCAGAGGTCGTCCGGGTCGATGGCCAGTTGCCGACAGATGGCCCGCAGGGTTCCGCGTTTCAGCTCGCCAGCCGGTACGATGGCCTTGCGGTCACCGAAATAAAGGGTTCCGTGCGACCCTTTGCCCCGCTCGGCGACCCATCGCACGGCAACCTCCCTTTGCCGTCCCAACCGACGCACCCGTCGGACCAAGTGTGCACGGTCCATGGTACGGTGCCCGTCGTTCAGGCCGCCATCTTCCCAGATTCGCTCACCCGGGTCCACGGCGGAGGGCGTCAATGACCCGCCCGGAAATCCTGTTGCTGGCCCTCGTGCTGGACGCCGTGGCGGGCGATCCGGCGTGGCTGTGGGCGCGCGTGCCCCATCCCGTGGTGCTCGCCGGGCGGGCCGCGGGGGCCCTGGAACGGGCCTGGAACCGGGGCGGCGACAGCCGCCGCCGGGGGCTGGGGGGCGTCGCCGTGCTGGTGGTGGTGGGCGCCGCCGCCGGGGCGGCGTGGGGGATCGCGCGGGCGCTGGCCCCGCTGCCCGGCCCGCTGCCGGGGATCGCCGAGGCCGTCCTTGCCTTCACCCTGGTGGCCCAGCGCGACCTTTACGATCACGTGGCGGCCGTGGCGGCGCCGCTGGCCCGGGGCGATACGGCCGCCGCGCGGGCCGCCGTGGGACGGGTTTGCGGCCGCGATCCGGCGCGCCTGGACGACGCCGGGGTGGCGCGCGCCGCCGTGGAGACCACCGCCGAGAACTTCGCCGACGGCGTCGCGGCCCCCGTCTTCTTTTTCGCCCTCGCCGGCCTGCCCGGGATGGCGGCCTACAAGGCCCTGAACACCTGCGATTCCATGCTCGGCCACCGCGATGCGCGCCATCGCGCCTTCGGCCTCGCGGCGGCGCGCCTGGACGACCTGGCCAACCTGATCCCGGCGCGCCTGGCGGCGCTCCTCCTGGCGGCGGCGGCCGGCCGGCGCGGGCCGCGCGCCCTGCGCACCGCGTGGCGCGACGGCGGCGCCCACAGGAGCCCCAACGCCGGCTGGCCCGAGGCCGCCATGGCCGGGGCGCTGGGCGTGGCCCTGGCCGGCCCGCGCCACTATGCCGGCCACACGGCCGACGACCCGTGGCTCAACGAAACGGGCGAACAGGCGGGGGCGGCGCACGCGCGCGCCGCCCTGGGGGTGCTGGTGCGGGCCTGCGGCATCCTGGCGGCCGTGGTGGCCGGCTGGGCCGTGGCCCTCAGGTTTCCTTGAGCTGGATGCTCATGCGGGTGCCGCCGACGGTCAGGGTGCTGCCGTCCGCCAGCGGTGCCCAGTCCGGAACGGGCAGGCCGTCCACATGCACGCCGCCGCTGTGCAGGTCGCGCACGTGCCAGCCGTACTGCGGGTCCCAGGCCAGTTCGCAGTGCCGATGGGCAAGGGCGGGGTCCCGCAGGCCCACGTCCACGTCCCGCGCGACACCGCCGCGCCCGCTCCGGCCCACCACATAGCAGGCCCGGGAATCGTCCAGCAGCACCATGGAAACGGCGCGCCCCGCCGTGTCGTCCAGGACCACCAAACACAGACTGGGCATGCCCGGTGCCCGGAAGGGATCGCCGCGCGGCGGACCGCCCCGGACGGACGGCGCGCTCAGGGTTTCCGGAACAGGGACAGGCGCTTCAGCGGCCGTCATGGCGGGCCTCGATTGTCCGAAAGCCGGCCCCACGGCCGGCAGCGTTTTCAGGATGCCCCGTTACGCCCGTGTGACGCTGTGCGCTGGCGCACATTAAGGGCCGGCCTCACCGCTGCTTCTTCAGCCATCGCACGGCGCCCGCCACGTCGGGCGCGCGCGGGCCGCCGGGGGGCGGCGGGCGCTCCACCATGATCACCGGGATGCCGAGCTGGCGGGCCGCCTCCAGCTTGGGCCGGCCGCTCTCGGCGCCGCTGTTGCGCGTCACCAGGCTGGCGACGGCATGGCGCGTCATCAGAAGGGCCTCGCCGGAGACCGTCTCCGGGCCCTTGCCGATGGTCAGGATGACGTTGGCCTCGGGCAGCGGCAGCGGTTCCCCGGGCGTCTCCGCCAGCCGGACGAGGAAGGTGCGCCCCGGCCAGCGGCGGAAGGCGCCCAGTTCCTGCCGCCCGATGGTGAGGAAGCTCACCCCCGGGTGGTCGGCCAGGGCGTCGGCGGCGCGGGTCATGTCGGACACCCGCACCCAGGCATCGCCCGCCTTCTCTTCCCACGGCGGGCGCTCCACGTGCAGTTTGGGCACCCGCAGATTCTCGCAGGCGGCGTGGGCGTGGCGGCTCATGGCGGTGGCGAAGGGGTGGGTGGCATCCACCACCAGGTCCACCTTCTCGCTTTTCAGGTAGTCCTCCAGGCCGCGCCGGCCGCCGAAGCCGCCCCGGCGCACCTCGCCCGCCGGCTCGCGCGGGTCGCTGGTGCGCCCGGCGAGCGAGGTGACGGCCTGCAGGCCGTGCATGTCGCGGACGGCGTTGGCCAGGGCGTAGGCCTCCTCCGTGCCGCCCAGGATGAGGACGCGTTTTTTGCGCATGGCTAGTCCGCACGACCGGCGATGCGGCCGGCCCGATCCACCACCAGCACATCAACGGCGACGGGCGCGCCGTCCAGGCGCGCCAGCGCGGCGGCGCGCGCGGCGGCCGCCACGCGGTCGGCCAGGGGCGCGCCGGCGGTCTCCGCCGTTGCCAGGGCGGCCGCCGCCGTCGGGGCCGCCGCCACCGCCGCCGCCGTGTCCGGCCTGTCCGGGAGATAGGCGGCGAGGGCGCCCGGGTCCAGGGGGGCGTGCGCCGAGTGCAGGCTGCCGTGTCCCGCCGCCAGCTTGGCCAGCTTGGCGATGCCGCCGGCCAGGGTGAGGCGCGGCACGGGCATGCGCCGCAGGAAGCGCAGGAAGGCGGCGGCGAAATCGCCCATCTCCACCACGGCGGCATCGTTGAGCCCCGTTTCCGCCTGCGCGGCGGCGGCGCTGGTGCGTCCCGTGGCGGCGGCCACGCGGCGGAATCCGCCCGCCTTCGCCACGCTCACCGCCTGCCGCAGGCTGGCGATCCAGGCGCCGGCCGACCAGGGTTCCACCACCCCCGTGGTGCCCAGCACCGACAGGCCCCCCGCGATGCCCAGCCGGGGGTTGAGGGTGCGTTCCGCCAGGGTTTCCCCGTCCTCGATGGCCACGGTCACCGCCGCGTCGGCGCCCGCCCCCACGGCGGCCAGGTTGTCGGCGATGATGCGCCGGGGTGCGGGGTTGATGGCCGGCTCCCCCGGCTCCAGGGGCAGGCCCGGCCGCGTCACCGTCCCCACGCCGGGGCCGGCGTGGAAGGTGGTGCCCGCGCCCGGCGGGTTGGGCGCCACCGTGGCGGTGATGCGGGCGCCGTGGGTGACGTCGGGATCGTCCCCCGCGTCCTTGACGACCGTGGCCCACGCCGACTCCGCATTCAGCCCGCGGGCGGCCAGGGCGAACCGGGCCGCCCGGTTGCCCGGCAGCCGGCACGGCACGGGGTCGGGGAAGGCGCCGGCCGTCCACGCGGTCCAGGCGGCGCGCGCCGCGCCCGCGGCGCACGCCCCGGTGGTCCAGCCCCGGCGCGGGGGGGCGCTTTTGCTCATGGGGTCTTCATGGCGATCCGGCGCGCCGCCTGTCAACGCTTGCACCAACGGCCCGGCTCTCCGACAATCCCGGACACCCCGCAAGCAGAGAGGCCGTCATGTCGTACCTGCGCGCCCTGCCGCTCTTCGCCTTCATGCTGGTGCTGGTGAATCTTTTCGCCTTCGCCGCGCCGGCCGCCTTCGAGGGCGTGTGGTTCGCCGTGCCCCTGGTGTCGGGGGCGACGTGGAAGATGACCGGCGGTCACGTGCTGCTCGCCATTTCCGTCGTCCTGCTCTACGTGGAGCTGCTCAAGGCGACGCGCAGCGGCTCCATCTCCATCCTGGACCACGTCCTGTCCACGCTGGTCTTCGTCATCTTCCTTCTGGAGTTCCTGCTGGTGGCCCCCATGGGCAACGCGGTGGTCTTCCTCATCATGCTCATGACGGCGGCGGACGTGGTGGGCGGCTTCACCGTGACCATCTCCACCGCCCGGCGCGATTTCGGCGGCAGCCCGTTCGAGGAATAGGCCGTGCCCGGACTCCTCGTCGCCGCGCCCGCCTCCGGCGGCGGCAAGACCGTCGCCACCGCCGGCCTGTGCGCCGCCCTGGCGGCGGACGGCCTGCGCATCGCCCCGGCCAAGACGGGCCCCGACTACATCGACCCGCGCTTCCTCGCCCACGCCGCCGGCCGGCCCGCCGTCAACCTGGACACCTGGGCCATGCGCCCCGCCGTGGTGGACGGCCTGCTGGCCGGGGCGGCGGCCGGCGCCGACCTGGTGGTGGCGGAGGGCGTCATGGGGCTGTTCGACGGCGCGCCCGGGGCGGGCGCCGCCGGCTCCGGCAGCACCGCCGACCTCGCCCGGCGCACCGGCTGGCCCGTGGTGCTGGTGGTGGACGGGACGGGCCAGGGGGCCTCCGCCGCCGCCCTGGTGCGCGGCTTCCGCGACCACGACCCGGGCGTGCGCCTGGCCGGGGTGATCTTCACGCGCGTGGGCGGCGGTGCCCACGCCGAGACCCTGCGCCAGGCCGTGGCCGCGCTGGGCGTTCCGGTGCTTGGCACGCTGGCGCGCGACGCCACCCTCGCCCTGCCGTCGCGCCACCTGGGCCTTGTTCCCGCCGCCGAGCAGGCCGGGCTGGAAGAGGCCCTGGCGACGGCCGCCGACCGCGTGCGCGAGGGCGTGGACCTGGCCGCCGTGCGCGCCGCCGCCGGGCCCGATCCGGCGCCGGCAGCGCCGCCCGCCCCCCTGCCGCCGCCGGGGCAGCGCATCGCCGTGGCCGATGACGCCGCCTTCGCCTTCGCCTACGCCCACGTCCTGGACGGCTGGCGGCGCGCCGGGGCGGAGACGGTGCCCTTCTCGCCCCTCAACGACGAGGCCCCGGACGCCGATGCCGACGCCGTCTACCTGCCGGGCGGCTATCCGGAGCTGCACGCCGGCCGGCTGGCGGCGAACGCAACCTTCCGGGCCGGCCTGCACGCGGCGGCCAGACGGGGGGCGCGGGTGTACGGCGAGTGCGGCGGCTACATGGCCCTGGGCGAAGGGCTCATCGACGCCGACGGCACGCACCACCGCATGGCCGGTCTCCTCCCCCTTACCACCTCCTTCGCCCGGCGCCGGCTGCACCTGGGCTATCGCGCGGCACGCCTGACGGAAGACGGGACGCGGGTGCGCGGCCACGAGTTCCACTACGCCACGGTGGTGGCGGAGGGCCCCGGCGAGGCCTTCGCCGAGGCGTGGGACGCGCGGGGCAATCCGCGCGGCTTCCTCGGCCGGCGCGTGGGCCCCGTCGCCGGCTCCTTCCTGCACCTCATGGACCGCTGCTGAGGGCGGCGCGCAGGCGTTCGCGGGCGGCGGCGTCGGGCGGCAGGCCGAAACGCAGCCACGCCGGATGGTCGCGGAAGGCGCGCACCAGGATGCCCTGGCGGCCCAGGTGCGCCTCCAGTGCCGCCGCGTCGGGATGTTCCGCCAGGACGAAAAGGTCCGTGCCGCCCGGGACGGTGAGCCCGGCGTCCGTGAGCAGGGCTTCCAGGTCGGCACGGGCGCGGGCCAGGGCGTCGCGCGTGGCGTCGATCCACGCCGTGTCCGCATAGGCCCGCTCCGCCACGGCCAGGGCCGGGCCGCTCACGGCCCAGCGCCCCAGCCGCTGCGCCAGGGCGCCCGTCCAGCGCGGCGCCCCCAGCGCCACGCCCAGGCGCAGCCCCGCCAGCCCGAAGAACTTGCCGAAGGAACGCAGCACCAGCAGGCGGTCGGTGTCGGCCGTCCACGGGGCAACGCTGGCCCCCGGCGCCACGTCGGCGAAGGCCTCGTCCACCACCATCAGGGCGGCGCGGCAGCCCATGGTCGCCGCCCGATCGACGAGGGTTTCCGGCGCCCATCGCCGGCCGTCCGGGTTGTTGGGGTTGGCGAGCACCAGGGCGCAGGCGTCGCCGGGCATGTCGGCGGGATCGTCGATGAGCACCACGTCGTGCCCGGCCAGGGCCCAGCAGCGGGCGTGCTCGCCGTAGGTGGGATGCACCACGGCGACCCTGCCCGGCGGCAGGACGAGGGGCAGGAGCTGGATGAGCATCTGCGATCCCGGCGCCAGCACCGTGCCGGCGCCTTCCGGCGCGCCGTAATACGCGCGCGCGGCGGCGGCCACGCGCGCCTCCCGGCCGGCGTCGGGCAGGTCATGGAACACGGCGGGATCGAGGGCCGGCACCGGCCAGGGCCACGGATTCATGCCCGTGGACAGGTCCAGCCAGCCGGCGTCCGGCTCGCCGAAGCGCCGGCGGGCGCGTTCCAGGTCGCCGCCGTGGGGGACCGGAGCCGTGACGTTGGGAAGAGCAGCCATCACGCTCTCAGCGACCGGAAAGACCGTTCATGGTTTGGTGTCAGCACCACCCGGCTTGGGCGCCGTGGACCGAAGGCCGTCAATATGCTCATTGAGGGAGGGCAAAATGGGATTCCACATGGGATCGAGAATGAAATCGACCCCTTCCCGACGAGCCTGTTTGGCAGCAGGGACAAAATCGCTATCCCCGGCAACCAGAACGATCTGATCCACTTGCCCCTTGAGAGACAGCGTTGCGATATCCAGGGCGATTTTCATGTCCACGCCTTTTTGGTGGACACCGTACTTGAAGTGGTCGTCGTTTAAATCCGATGACCTGAGTGTGCCATTGGCCAAAGGTTTCGTATATTGAGGTTTCAAGACCCAGCCATCTTCCTGGCCAAGCTCACCCAGCCGTAAAGCAACTTTGCGAAGTTTGCGAAGTTCCTGATGAAAAAGGGTCCGAAAACGCGCGATATCGCTTTTTCCGAAATTAATACTCGCGCCGGAAACGGGCTTGTGGGCCCGTTTATCGAGGGGCGGGCAATCATAAACGATGATGCGATGGAGTGTCTGGCGTTCTTTTTCTTCCCTGTTGTCCTTTTTTTGCGTGAGATGGGCGAGCGCCATCTGATGAAGCGTGCGCGCCACCGCCCGGGAATCATGCGGATTTTTGTCGGTGTAGATGTGGGAGAAGCGTTTGACGAAGAAACCGGCGTCAACAAGAACAGCGGTGGGCATCAATGGCCTCCGAACCAAAAAATCCCCCGGGGCGGGCTACCGGCCAATGGGTAATCCGGTAACGCGCGGCCGGGGGACAATGGATAACCTATGTATGCCACGGTGGCGGCCGACGTTCAAGACCCCGTACAGGAAGGCCGGCAGCGCAGGCCGTTGCGGCCGCCCCGTATCCAGCCCGGATTGCTCACGGCCATCGACTCCGTGAGAGATACGGGCTAACTTCCGGCGCGACCCGAAACATCGCGTATAAAGAGGGTAAGGCATGCTCAACGCACGGCGCGTACCGGTCACGGTCATCACGGGCTTCCTGGGGGCGGGCAAGACCAGCCTCATCCGGCACCTGCTGGCCAATGCCGGCGGCCGGCGGCTGGCGCTCGTCATCAACGAGTTCGGCGACGTGGGCGTGGACGGCGAGATCCTCAAGGGCTGCGGCGACGCCGCCTGCCCCGCCGACGACGACGTGGTGGAGCTGGCCAACGGCTGCCTGTGCTGCACGGTGGCGGATGCCTTCGTGCCCACGCTGACGAAGCTCCTGGACCGCGACCCGCCGCCCGACCACATGGTCATCGAGACCTCCGGCCTGGCCCTGCCCAAGCCGCTGGTGCAGGCCTTCCGCTGGCCGGAAGTGCGCACGCGCACCACCGTGGACGGCGTGGTGGCGGTGGTGGACGGCCCGGCCGTGGCCGACGGCCTGTTCGCCGCCGATCCCGCCGCCGTGGACGCCGCCCGCCGGGCCGACGAAAGCCTCGACCACGAAACGCCGCTGGGGGAGCTGTTCGCCGACCAGCTCGCCTGCGCCGATCTGGCCGTGGTGGGCAAGGCGGACCGCCTGGACGACGCGGCGCTGGACCGCGTGCGGACCACGGTGGAAGGCGGCCTGCGGGCCGGCGTGGAGGCCGTGACGGCCGCCCACGGCCGGCTCGATCCGGCCCTGGTGCTGGGGCTGGGCCAGGGCGTGGAGGACGGCGTGGACGCCCGGCCGTCGCACCACGACGATGAGGACGACGACCACGACCACGACCACGACGATTTCACCAGCTTCGCCGTGGCGCCACCGCCGGCGGACGATGCCGGCGCCCTGGCCGAGCGGGTGGAACGCGCCCTGGCCGTTCCCGGCGTGCTGCGCATCAAGGGCACGGCCCGCGTGGCCGGCAAGCCGGCGCGCCTGGTGCTCCAGGGGGTGGGCCGGCGGCTGGACCACTATTTCGACCGCCCGTGGCGCGACGGGGAATCGCCGGGGCTCGTGGTCATCGGCGCCCACGACCTGGATCGCGGCGCCGTGGAATCAGTCCTGGGGCTGTAGCCCCGCATCCGCCAGGAACCGCCGGTACCAGGTGTCCTTCGCCGGGTCCGTCTGGCGCGTTACCACGGGCGCGGCAAAGGCGTCGGCCGCCAGGTCGTCGAGGCCCAGGAAGGCGGCGATGCGGTGCATGGTGGCGCTGTAATCGGCCACCAGGTCCTCGTAGGCGACGCCCAGGACGGGCCGGTCCGTGGCCGCCAGGGCCGCCGTCCAGCCGTGCTCGTGCCGCAGGGCGAGGTGCAGGGCGCGGGCGATGCCCGGTGCGTCGTAGCCGGCGCGCGCCGGCGCCGCGGTTTCGTCGTCCAGCCGCCAGATATCCGTTTCCATGGCCCGGTGGAGGGAGACGGCCTGGGCGATACGGTCGCGCCGGTAGAGCTGGACGCAGGCGTCGAACTGGCCCAGGAAACGCGCCGCGCCGTCCGGGCCCACGGTATTCCACAGATGGTTCCAGTGGGCCTTGATCCCGAAGACGCCGTTGGCGGTGCTGCGGCGGGTGAGGAGGAAGTACCAGTAGTCGGCGAAATCCGCCTTGCCGTTGCCGGTGCGCGCAAGCCACGCGTTGATGTGGCGCTGGTTGAGGTATTCCACGGGATGGCCGGCACGTCCGGTGGCGGCGAGTCCGTCGGCCACCAGCTCGCTGCCCACGCGCGGCCCGGAGCACAGAATGTAGCGCACTTGCGGGACCACGGGCGGCCCGTCGCGTTCGGGCGCCATTTCCGCCCGGATGCGGGCCGCCGCCCCGTCCTCAGCGTCCGTCATGCCGCGAGGGTAGCAGCGCGGCGGGCGCGTGCGCTACCGTCGGCCCATGAGCGAGAAGGCGCCTTTCGCCCGGGCGGAGGCCGCCCGACGGGCGGGCGACACGGCGGCGGCCCGGCGGCTGTACGCCGCCGTGCCGCGCGACGCCCCGATGCGCCCGGAAGCCTGTTACAACTGCGGCGTTCTGGCCCTCGACGCCGGCCAGCCGGCGGCGGCGCTGGTCCCGCTGCGTGAGGCCGTGGCGGCGCGGCCGGACGACCCGGACATGCTGCATGCCCTGGGGGTGTGCCTGCGGCAACTGGGCCGCCCGGAAGCGGCCCTGAACGCCCTGCGTCTGGCGCATGCGGCGGGCGCGGCGGGCCCGGCGGCGGCGGCCGATCTGGCCATGGCGACGGGCGAGAGCGGCGACTGGGCGGCGGCGGCGGAGGCTCTTTTCGCCGACCGTCAGCACTGGCCGGGCAACGCCCGGCTGGCCAACGCCCACGGCCGCGCCCTGGCGCACGGGCAGGCCCACGCGGCGGCGGCCGACGCCTTCCGCAGCGCCGTCGCCCTGGCCCCCGGGTTCCTCGCGGCCCGCCGCAACCTGGCGGCGGCATGGCAACGCCTGGGATACATGGCCGAGGCGCGGGCCCAGTGGGAGGCCGTGCTGGCGCGCCGGCCCGACGACGCGGAGGCCCGCTTCGGCCGCGCCACGGTGCGGCTGGCGCAGGGCGATTGGGCGGAAGGCTTCGCCGATTACGAGGCGCGCCGCCGCCTGCCCCGCTGCGTAATCCAGCGCGTCACTGAGCATCTGCAATATTAGGTACTCCCCCTCCGATCCTCCATCGGGTGTCTCCCCGTGGTAGCTGGCTTCTGCAATGGCCATGTTCACGTCCTGGAGGTAGCTAACCACGTGCCGGG
>CAJXLG010000005.1 GCA_913055885.1 uncultured Rhodospirillales bacterium | reverse complement strand
CCCGGATGGATCGCGCTTCACCCGGTCCGGCGCTGGCTACCGGCCGGCCGGATCAGGAACGGGTCGTCCGGGTCGTGTTCGCGATAGCGCCGCTTGGCGATCTCCGGGGGCTGCACGGCGTAACAGTAGACGCAGCCATGTTCGCACCCGGCATATGGGTTCAGGGAGCGGTCGAAGGGGACGTCGGGCGAGGTGTTGCGGCTGATGATGCTCTTGGCCGTTTCCTCGTGCACCTCCGTGGCGCGCCCCTCCGGCGGCGCGTCCGGCTCGCGCACCAGGGTGTCGAACCGGCTGGCAACATCCGTCACGGCGCCGCGGCCGGCACCGGGCAGGCGACCGTTCATCCGCAGCTCCCCACGGACCCTTCCCGGCATTCGTAATTGCCGTCCGTCCACGTGGCGCCGGAGAAGACGGCATTCTGGGTATCGGCTTCGCCCAGGCTGGCGTCGGTGAGGTCGGCGTTCGTGAGGTCCGCGTTGTACAGGGTGGCCCGCCGCAGGTTGGTGCCGACGAGAGAGGCGCCCGTGAGGGCCACGCCCGTGAAGTCCGCCTCCTCGAAATTGCCGCCGTCGAGTGTGGCCTTTTTCATGGAGGCGCTGGTGAAGCGGGCGCTATAGGCGTCCACGCCGGACAGGTCGGCCTTTTCCAGGTTGGCGCGCGACAGGTCCGCCTCGCGCAGATTCGCCCCCGCCAGATTGGCCCCTTCCAGGTCGCGGCCGGAATGCAGGCACTTGCGCCAGTTCACGGCGGGCAGGGGCGGGTCGGAACAGTCGGCACGGGCGCGCCCCGCGGCGCCCGCCGTGGCGAGCCCGGCCAGCGCGGCGAGGAGACGGCGGCGGGTAAGGGGCATGGTGGCAAGACCTCCTCGGCATTGTCGCCGGGGCATCATAGGATGCCCGCCGCCACGCGCCAATGCCCGCGCCGCCGTTTACCATGCTGCCCCGACGCGGTACACTTTGGCGTAAGGGGCTCGAACAGCCGATTCTTCTGGAAGCGGGAGGCGATCATGGCCCGGACGCGCGCCGACGAGACCTTCGACCAGGCGGAGCGCCTGGCCCAGGCCGGGGACTGGGAGGCCGCCCGCGATGCCTACGAGCGGGCGCGCGCCCTGTACGAGGAAGCGGACGACCCACACGGCGCCGCCAACACCCACCTGGCGCTCGGCGAAGCGGCGCTCCACAACAACGACCTGGAAAGAGCGCGCGAGCACTACATCGAGGGCCGCGCCCTCTTCGCCGAGGCGGGCGCCCAGGTGGATCAGGGGCGTGCCCTCAACCGGCTGGGCGACCTCGCCCTGGCCCGCAAGGATCAGGTGGAGGCGCGCTCCTACTTCGAGGGGGCGCGTGAGCTGCTGCGCGCCGCTGGCGACAGCGAGCGGGAGGCCTACGCCCTGGCGCAGCTCGCCCACGTGCGGCTGGCCAACGGCGAGGAGGACACGGCCCAGGACTTCCTGGCGCGGGCCATCAACCTGTACCGCCACGCCAACGACACCTGCGGCGAGGCCCGCGTCCTCAAGGCGCGCGGCGACATTCATCGCATGCTCGAGCGGCCCGACACCGCCCTGGAGGATTACGAGGCCGCCGTGGACCGCTTCGTGGAGTGCGGCGACGTGCTGGACCACGCCCGCACCCAGGCGGCGCTCGGCGAGATGCAGCTCGGCCTGGGCGACGCGGCGGGCGCCACCGAGGCCTTCGACGCCGCCGCCCGGCTGTACCACGAAGCCGGGGATATGGGCGGCGAGGGCGAGACCCTGTTGGCCCTGGGCCGGCTGGAGCGCAAGGCCGATCCCGAGCGCGCCCGCCGCCACCTGGAGCGGGCCGTGAGCCTGCTCGACCACGCCGGCCTGAAGGAGCGCGCCGACGAGGCGCGGGCGGCCCTGGGCAACCAGCAACCGGCCTGATGCTGGAGGCCCGCGACCTCACCATCCGCCACCTGGGACCCATGCGCCTTTCGGTGGCGCGGGGGGTCTGCATCGCCCTGAGCGGCCCCTCGGGCGCGGGCAAGAGCCTCATCCTGCGCGCCCTCGCCGACCTGGAGCCCAACGGCGGCACCGTCACCCTGGACGGTATTGAACGCGAGCGCTTCAGCGCGCCGGAATGGCGGCGGCAGGTGGGCTATCTGGCCGCCGACGCCGGCTGGTGGGCCGCCACCGTGGGCGAGCACATGGCCGACACCGATGCCGCCCGGGCCCTGCTGCCCCGCCTGCACCTGCCCGACGACGCCCTGGCGTGGGCCGTGAGCCGGCTCTCCACGGGCGAGCGCAAGCGCCTCGCCCTGGTGCGCCTGCTGATCCAGGCGCCGGATTTCCTGCTCCTGGACGAGCCGGCCAGCGGCCTCGACCCGGAGGCCGCCGGCGCCGTGGACACCCTCGTCCAGGCCCACCAGGCGGCGGGCGCCGGCATCCTGCTCGTCACCCACGACGTCCACCAGCGTGACCACCTCGCGGACCGGCTGCTCACCCTGCGCGACGGCACCCTCGCCGCCACCACGGCGAGCGATACCCGGTCCCGGGTGGAGGCGCCGGCATGACCGCCGACTACATCGTCCTGGGGCCGGTGGAGCTGGCCCTGGCCGCCGGCCTGGTGGTCCTCACCGGCCTGCTCGCCCTGGTGCTGCGCCTGGGCGTGGCGGGCCGGCTGTTCATCGCCGCCGTGCGGGCCACGGCCCAGCTCGCCGTCATGGCCCTGGTGCTCAAGGCGCTGTTCGAGATGGCCTCGCCCTGGCTGACGGCGCTCGCCGTGGCGGTGATGCTGGGCTTCGCCGGGCGCGAGGCAGCCGCCCGGCAGGGCCACAAGTTCGCCGGCTGGTGGACCCTGGGGCTGGGCACCTCGGCCATGACCGTGGCGGGGCTGCTCGTCACCCTCTTCGCCCTGACGGCCCAGATCAAGGCCGATCCCTGGTACGATCCCGCCTATGCCCTGCCGCTTTTGGGCATGATCCTGGGCAACGCCATGAACGGCGTGAGCCTCGCCCTGGACCGGCTGTCGGGCGAGGTGATCCGCGAACGCCCGGCCATCGAGGCCCGGCTGGCCCTGGGCCACGACCGCTGGCAGGCCCTGGCGGGGCCCGTGCGGGCGGCGGCCGGGGCGGGCCTCATCCCGGTGGTGAACGCCATGTCGGCCATGGGGCTGGTCTTCATCCCCGGCATGATGACGGGGCAGCTTCTCGCCGGCGTGCCCCCCACCCAGGCGGTGCGCTACCAGCTCATGATCGTCTTCCTCATCGCCGCGGGCACGGCCCTGGGCGTGCTGGCCGTGACCCTGGCGGCGGCGGCGCGGCTCACCGACGGCCGCCACCGCCTGCGCCTGGACCGCCTGCGCGGCGATACCGGCGTGTGATAGGCCTTCAGCCCTTGCTTCGCCACGCTCCGTCGCCTAATCATGGCGGTGTTGGCTGCAAACGCTGGGGTGAGAGCCGTGTCCCTTATTTCCTGGCAGGACAGGTACAGCGTCGGGGTGGACGCCTTCGACTATGACCACAAGATCCTGGTGGACCTCATCAATCAGCTTCATGAGGCCTACGCCGCGGGCAAGGGGCCGGACGCCCTGCGGCCCGCCTTCGACCTGCTCATGGAGTATACGGACAAGCATTTCGAGCGCGAGGAAGCGCTCATGCGCGAGCACGGCTATCCCGACCTGGACGACCACATCCGGGCCCACAACGCCCTGCGCGAACAGGTCCTGAGCTATCACCGCGACTTCAACGCGGGCCGCACGCGCGGGCTCTTCATCGAGCTTCTGGGGTTCCTGAACAACTGGCTGCGGCTGCACATCCTGGAAGAGGACATGGCGTACAAGGATTTCTTCCAGGCGCGCGGCATCAACCAGCAGCCGGTCGAGGACCTTCCCGCCCCGGAAGGGGAATAGCCAACGGAGGGCGGCCATGGCCGCCGACGCCGCCGAAACCATTGGCCGCACGCGCATCGGCTGGGTGGACGCCCCGGGCGGCGGCCGCATCGCCGTCATGCCGTGTCCCGGCACGCCCTACGCCGGCGGCCGCCTGACGGCGGAGGCCACCGTGCGCGCCCTGGCCGACCTGGGCATGGGGGCCCTCCTGAGCCTCATCGAACACCGGGAGTTCACCCGCGAGGGCCTCTCCGCCGAGCATTTCGGCGCCCTGGTGCGCCACCACGGGATGGCGTGGGCCCACCTGCCCATGCAGGACGGCAGCGTGCCGGGCAACGAATGGGAACTGGCCTGGCGCGACAACGCCGCCCCCATGCTGCATCGCGCCCTGGACGCGGGGCAGGCCGTCGGGGTGCACTGCATGGGCGGCCTGGGCCGCAGCGGCATCGCCGCCGTGCGGCTGCTGGTGGAACGCGGCAGGCGGCCGGAAGATGCCCTGAAGGCCGTGCGCGCGGCGCGGCACGGGGCCGTGGAGAATCCCCGCCAGGAAGCCTGCGTCCTGTCCCTCACCCCCGGCCGGCCCCGGCCGTGATCAGTCGCCGGCAAGCTTGTCGATGCGGCGCCGATTCGTCCGCAGCCGCTGGCGCGCCGCCTGGGCGGCGGCGCGGTTGTCGAGGATGGCCTGCTCGGCGCTTTCCAGCGTGGTGAAGCCGAGGGTCTGCTCGGTGAAATCCCGCGTGATGCGCCGGGCCGCCCGGTCCACCCGGCGGCGGTAGCGCCGGCGCTTGTCCGCCGTGCGCGTCAAGAAGGCGCGGAAGTCGGCGCAGGCATCGCCCTGCGCGCCGGTCTCCTCGATCTCTGTAACGCACGCCCCGGACAGATCGGCCGCGCGGGTCACGAGCTCGCGCAGTTCACGGGATACGGCGCGGTCGCTCATGGCCTGCGCCAGGGCGGCGGCGCCCATCAGGAGGCAGCAGGCAAGCAAAAAAAGAGCACGCATGGCGGGCCTCCGGGCATGGTGGCACGGAGAAGTGCTGGCCCCGGGAAGGGCGCCGACACAAGGGGCGACGCCCTGGAACCCGCGCCCCTTGATCGGTAAGACCCGGCGGGGCGTTGCCGGCCGTGAGAAATCCGGACTAGCGATCCCCCGTTTCCCGGCCGAGCTACATCCCCATGCGCTGGCGCAGGCCCTCGTCCAGCTTGTCGAGGAACTGGTTGGTATTGAGGTAGGGCTGGTCGTCGCCGACGAGCAGCGCCAGGTCCTTGGTCATGTGGCCGTTTTCCACGGTCTCGATGCAGACCGTCTCCAGGGTCTCGGCGAAGTCCACCACGTCCGGCGTGCCGTCCATTTCGCCCCGGAACTTCAGGCCGCGCGTCCAGGCGAAGATGGAGGCGATGGGGTTGGTGGAGGTCTCCTTGCCCTGCTGGTGCTGGCGGTAGTGGCGGGTGACGGTGCCGTGCGCCGCTTCCGTTTCCACGGTCTTGCCGTCCGCCGTCATGAGCACGGAGCTCATGAGCCCCAGGGAGCCGAAGCCCTGGGCCACGGTGTCCGACTGCACGTCGCCGTCGTAGTTCTTGCAGGCCCAGACGTAGCCGCCTTCCCAGCGCATGGAGCAGGCGACCATGTCGTCGATGAGCCGGTGCTCGTAGGTGAGGCCCGCCCTGTCGAAAGCGTCCTTGAACTCGTTGTTGTAGACCTCCTCGAACAGGTCCTTGAAGCGGCCGTCATAGGCCTTGAGGATGGTGTTCTTGGTGGACATGTACACGGGATAGCCGCGCTGGAGCCCGTAGTTGAAGCAGGCCCGCGCGAAATCCCGGATGGAATCGTCCAGGTTGTACATGGTCATGGCGACGCCGCCGCCGGGGAAGTCGAACACCTCGCGCTCGATGGGGGCGCCGCCGTCCTCCGGCTCGAAACGCACCGTCAGCTTGCCCCTGCCCGGCACCACGAAATCCGTCGCCCGGTACTGGTCGCCGAAGGCGTGGCGGCCGATGACAATGGGCTCCGTCCAGTGGGGCACGTAGCGCGGGATGTTACGGCAGATGATGGGCTCGCGGAAGACGGTGCCGCCCAGGATGTTGCGGATGGTGCCGTTGGGCGAACGCCACATCTTCTTGAGGTCGAACTCTTCCATGCGCGCCTCGTCGGGCGTGATGGTGGCGCACTTGATGCCCACGCCGTGCTTCTTGATGGCCTCGGCGGCGTCCACCGTCACCTGATCGTCCGTGGCGTCGCGGTTCTGGACGGACAGGTCGTGGTACTTCAGGTCCACGTCCACGTAGGGCAGGATCAGCTTGTTCTTGATGAAGTCCCAGATGATCCGGGTCATCTCGTCGCCGTCCAGTTCCACGATGGGGTTCTTGACCTGGATCTTGCTCATGGCTCGGTCCTCCCGATCCGGGTGATCGCGGCAAAACACACGCGGGTTGTGTCACGGGATGTCCGTCGGGGTGCGCCCCATCGTGGCGGACGGCCGGACGGACCGGCCAACGGACGCGGCGACCATACCCGCCCGGCCGGCCGGTGGCAAGAGTCGCGGCCGGGGGAACGTGCGGTTTTTACTGCACCGCGGCGACGGCGGCGTCGGGCGTGTCCGCCACCTGGTACAAAGCGCGGTCCGCGTGGTGCATGAAGCCCCCGCCCACCACGGCCTCGATGAGGTCGAGCAGGCCGTTCCAGTAGCCGCCGCTGTTGAGGAGCACCACCGGCTTGGCGTGCAGGCCGAGCTGGCGCTGGGTGAGCACCTCGAAGAACTCGTCCAGGGTGCCCAGGCCGCCGCCCAGGGTGATGAACGAATCGCTGCGCGCGATGAGCTGGTCCTTGCGGTCGGACATGCCCTCGGTGACCACCAGCTCCGTGACCCCCTCGTAGGCCAGCTCCGGCCGGTAGAGGTGTTCCGGGATGATGCCGGTGACGCGCCCGCCGCGCGCCAGGACGCGCTCGGCCACCACGCCCATGAGGCCCACGTGGCCGCCGCCGAAGACCAGTTCCAGCCCGTTGTCGGCAAGCAGGTCGCCCAGGCGCCGGGCGTGCTCGCGGTGCACCGGATCGCTGCCGTCGGCCGCGCCGCAGAAGACGCACACGGCCCCGTTGCTGCCCATCGCTTCCCTCCAGTTCTATCCGTAGACGGCCACCAGGGCGTACACGGCGCCGACGCTCACGGCAAGGACAACGACGGCGCGCCACGGGGAGACCATGCGCGGCTGCCGCCAGTCCGCCGGCACGGCGCGGCGGCCCGTGACCATGGCCGGCACCAGGTTCTCGCGCCCGATCCACTTGTGCGCCAGCACGGCCAGGATGTGGAGCCCAGCCAGGATCACCAGGACGTCGAACGCCTGATGGTGGATGCCGTCGAGGAATTCCTGGGTGGAATCGGACACCTCGTCGGCCAGGATGGCGGAGGTCCAGATGTCGTCGGCGGCGAAGAGGCCGCTGCCCGCCTGCACCGCCGTCACCACGAGAAGGGCGACGACCATCCAGCCGCCCAGGGGATTGTGGCCGGCGGGGTGGGGCTCGCCCCGGCGCAGGGCGCGGACGTGCTCGAAAGCCGCCTTCGGCCCGCGCACGAAGCGGCTGAAACGCGCCGTCTCGCTGCCCACGAAGCCCCAGATGATGCGGAACAGCAGAAGCACCAGCACGCCATAGCCGATGAGCATGTGCTCCGGCAGGTCCGTTTCGCCGTAGCCGGGGATCTCCGGCTCCAGATCCGCCACCGCCCACGCGGCCACCAGGGCCAGGACGAAAAGCCAGTGGAACAGGCGGGTGGGCAGGTCCCAGATGCGGATTCGATGCGTGCCGGTCATGAAATCGCCTCGCCTCGTACCGTTGCGCGCGCGTTGAGCCTCCAGGTAGCGTTTTGCATGGCAGGGGTCAAGCGGCCGCCCTGGTGCGCCGGGGCGGCCGCCTGCTACCCTGGCCGTGGCCATCCGACGAGGAGGTGCCATGAGCCCCGAAACCCCCGACGAAACCGCCCTGCGCGCCCGCCTGGAAGCGCGCCGCGAGACCCTGCTGGCCGAGGACAACAGCGAGGCGCGCCGGACGGTGGAGCTTGACCAGACGCGCATGGGCCGGCTGTCGCGCATCGACGCCATGCAGAACCAGGCCATGGCCCAGGAACGCGACCGCCGCCGCCAGGTGGAAATCCAGCGCATCGAGGCCGCCCTGGCCCGCATGGACGAGGGCGACTACGGCCACTGCGTCAACTGCGACGAGCCCATCGGACCCAGGCGGCTGGAAAGCGACCCCGCGGTGCCCACCTGCATCCGGTGCGCCGCCGGCAGCGGTTGAACGCCCATGCACGAAATGAGCCTGGTCCAATCCATCCTGCGCATCCTGGAGGAACAGGCCACGGAACAGGATTTCACGGAGGTGCGCACCGTGTGGCTGCGCGTGGGTGCCCTGTCCCACGTGGATCCGGAGGCGCTCCGCTTCTGTTTCGAGGCGGCCGGGCAGGGCACCCTGGCCGAGGGCGCGCGGCTGGAAATCATTGCCGCCCCGGGAGAAGGATGGTGCATCGACTGTGCCTCTCGCGTTACAATCCCGACACACGGCGCGCCGTGCCCGGCCTGCGGGGGGACGCGGGTACGGCCCACCGGGGGCGACGACCTGGCCATAGCGGAGCTTGAGGTGGCGTGATGTGCAGCGTCTGCGGGTGCGGCGGCCACGACCACGGCCATGACCACCACCATCATCACGCGGCGGACGACGGCACCCTGGCCTTCGCCGGCGGCAGCGGCGCCGACGACGGCGGCCGCCTGGTGCAGATCGAACGCGACGTCCTCGACCACAACAACAGTCACGCCGCCGCCAACCGGGCGCGCCTGGACGCCGCCGGCAGCCTGGCCCTGAACCTCGTCTCCAGCCCCGGCGCCGGCAAGACCACCCTGCTCGTGCGTACCCTGGGCGACCTCGCCGGCCGCCATCCCACGGCCGTCGTCGAGGGCGACCAGCAGACGGGCCGCGACGCCGACCGCATCCGGGAAACGGGGGCGCCCGCCCTCCAGGTCACCACCGGCAAGGGCTGCCATCTGGACGCCCACATGGTGGGCCACGCCCTGGACCACCTGGGCGTGCCGGAGAACGGCGTGGTCTTCCTGGAAAACGTGGGGAACCTCGTCTGCCCCGCCGCCTTCGACCTGGGCGAAGGGGCGCGCGTGGTCATCGTTTCCGTCACCGAGGGCGAGGACAAGCCCCTCAAGTACCCCGACATCTTCGCCAATGCCGATCTCATGGTGCTCAACAAGGTGGACCTGCTGCCCCACCTGGATTTCGACGCCGACCAGTGCGAGGCCTGGGCGCGGCAGGTGAACCCGGACCTTCGGTGCCTGCGCCTGTCCGCCACCACCGGCGAAGGGCTGGATGCCTGGTACGCCTGGATCGACGCCCGGCGGCCGGCCCCGGCGGAGGCACCGGCGCTGGCGGAGGCGCCATGACGGCGGCCGTGGCCGCCCGCCTGCCCCTGGGCCGGGACGTTCCCGACGTCCTGGCCGTGGGGGCGTATCTCAAGGTGGCGCCGTGCGTGGTGCACGGCGGCATGGCGTGGCTGGCCCCCGATTGCGGCAACCAGGACACGGCGGAGAACGTCCGCACCTTCGAGGCCGCCGCCCGCGATCTGACGGCGGCGGCGGGCGCCGCGCCGGTGGCCGTGGCGCACGACTATCATCCCGACTTCCCCACCACCCGCTATGCCCGCGAGTCGGGCCTGGAGGCCGTGCCGGTGCAGCACCACCACGCCCACGTCGCCGCCGTCATGGCGGAGCACGGCGTTGTCGGCCCGGTACTGGGCGTGGCCCTGGACGGCTTCGGGCTGGGCGAGAACCGCGAGGCCTGGGGCGGCGAACTGCTGCTTTCCGACGGCCCCGCCTACGCGCGCATCGGCCACCTGCGCCCCCTGCAACAGCCGGGCGGCGACGCCGCGGCGCGCGCCCCGTGGCGCATGGCCGCCGCCGCCCTGCACGACCTGGGGCGCGCCGACGCCATCCCCGAGCGTTTCGCCGACCAGCCCCATGCGGCGGCCCTGCCCACCGTGCTCCAGCGGGGCATCAACACCCTGCCCACCACCAGCGCCGGCCGTCTGTTCGACGCCGCCGCGGCCCTGTTGGGGGTGTGTCCCGTGGCGGATTTCGAGGGCCAGGCCCCCATGACCCTGGAGGGCCTGGTGGAAACGCCTCGGGTGCTGGACGACGGCTGGCGGGTGACGGAGGACGGCGTGCTCGACCTGCGCCCGCTCCTGGACCGGCTGGCGGACACGGCCGACCAGCGCGAAGGGGCCGACCTGTTCCACGGCACCCTGGCCGCCGCCCTGGACGCCTGGATCGGCGCCGCCGCCGAGGCCCACGGGCGCGACACCGTGGCCCTGGGCGGCGGCTGCCTGCTCAACCGGGCGCTGCGCCGGGCCCTGGTGCCGCGCCTGGAGGCGCGCGGGCTGCGCGTGCTGCTGCCCGAGGCCGTGTCGCCGGGCGACCCGGGGCTCGCCCTGGGGCAGGCGTGGGCCGCTGCCCTGGCCCGCGAATCCGTATGCTAGTGTTACTGCAAGGAGGGGCGCATGTGTCTGGCCATTCCCGCCGAGGTGAAGGAACGCCTGCCCGGGCAGATGGCCCGGGTCTCCGTGGAAGGGGTGGAACGCGAGGTGGCCCTGCACCTCGTGGACGACGTGGCCGTGGGCGATTACGTCATCGTCCACGTGGGCTTCGCCCTGTCGAAGCTGGACCCCGAGGAGGCGCGGAAGACCCTGGACCTGCTGGCCGAGGCGGGCGCCATCGCGCCGCGCGATGATGCGGCGGCGGAAGCGGAGCCGGCATCGTGACGGCGGGGGACGCCTTCCGCGATCCCGGCCGGGTGAAGGACCTGGCCGCCACCATCGCCGGGACGGTGGCGCCGGAGGCCACCTACCGCCTGATGGAGTTCTGCGGCGGCCACACCCACGCCATCGCCCGCCACGGCCTGGACGCCCTGCTGCCGCCCCAGGTGCGCCTCATCCACGGACCGGGGTGCCCCGTGTGCGTGCTGCCCGTAAGCCGCCTGGCCGGGGCGCTTCATATCGCCGACCAGCCGGGCACCATCCTCGCCACCTACGGCGACATGATCCGCGTGCCCGGGCCGGAAGGCCGCAGCCTCATGCGCGCCAAGGCGGACGGGGCGGACGTGCGCATCGTCTACTCCCCCCTGGACGCCCTCACGCTCGCCCGCGACAACCCGGACCGCACCGTGGTCTTCTTCGCCATCGGCTTCGAGACCACCACGCCGCCCACGGCCGTCGCCGTGCAGCAGGCGGCGGCGGAAGGGCTCGCCAATTTCCGCGTCTTCTGCAACCACGTCATGACCCCGCCGGCCATGCGCGGCATCCTGGACGACACCACGGCGCCGCCGCTGGACGGCATCATCGGGCCCGGCCACGTGAGCACCATCATCGGCACGGAGCCCTATCGCGAATTCGCCGAGGGCCACGGCGTGCCCGTGGCGGTCACCGGTTTCGAGCCCCTGGACCTGCTGCACGCCGTGTATCTGCTGGTGAAGCGCGTCAACGCCGGCGAAGCGGGGGTGGACAACGCCTACGGCCGGGCCCTCGACGCCGACGGCAATCCGCAGGCACGCCGGGTCATCGACGCCGTCTTCATCCCCCGCGAAAGCTTCGCCTGGCGCGGCCTGGGCCACCTGCCGCACAGCGCCCTGGCCCTGCGCGACACCTGCGCCGCCTTCGACGCCGAGCGCACCTTCTCCCTGCCCGACACGCCGGAGCCGGAGCCGCGCGGCTGCGCCTGCCCCGGCGTCATCCGGGGGCGTGTGGCGCCCGAGGCGTGCCGGCTGTTCGGCACCGAGTGCACCCCCGAGAATCCCGTGGGGGCGTGCATGGTATCGTCGGAGGGGGCGTGCGCCGCCCGCTGGCGCCGGCGCGGCGCCGGCCGCAAAAGCGCGGCGGAGGGGGCGGCATGACGGATTCCGCCCTGGACCTGGAAAACGGCCGTGTGGAGCTGGGCCACGGCGGCGGCGGCCGCGCCATGGCCCGCCTGGTGGACGAGCTGTTCCGCGCCCATCTGGACAATCCCTTTCTCGCCGAGGGCAACGATTTCGGCGCCTTCGACGTCCCGGGCGGGCGCATGGTCATGAGTACCGACGGCCACGTCATCCAGCCCCTCTTCTTCCCCGGCGGCGACATCGGCAGCCTGGCCGTCCACGGCACCATCAACGACGTGAGCATGGCGGGCGCCCGGCCGCTCTATCTGGCGCTGGGGCTGGTCCTGGAAGAGGGCCTGCCGCTCAGGGACCTGGCCGCCGTGGTGGAGAGCGTGGGCCGCGCCGCCCGCGCCGCCGGCGTGCCCGTGGTGACGGGCGACACCAAGGTGGTGGAACGCGGCAAGGCCGACGGCCTGTACATCACCACCACGGGCGTCGGCCTAGTGCCGCCGGGCGTCGAGGTCGGCGGCGCCAACGCCCGGCCCGGGGACGCCGTGGTGCTTTCCGGGCCCATCGGCGAGCACGGGGTGGCCGTGCTGTCGCGGCGCGAGGGGCTGGGCTTCGAGAGCGACGTGGTGTCGGATTCGGCGCCCCTCCACGGCCTGGTGAGCCGGATGGTGGAGGCGGTGCCCGAACTGCGCTGCCTGCGCGATCCCACGCGCGGCGGCGTGGCCGCGGCGCTGAACGAGATCGCGCAGCAGTCGGGGGTGGGGATGCTTTTGCGGGAATCCGCCATCCCCGTCCGGGCGCCGGTGCGCGGGGCATGCGAGCTTCTGGGCCTGGACCCGCTGCACGTCGCCAACGAAGGCCGCCTCGTCGCTGTCTGCCCGCCCGGCCGGGTGGACGCCCTGCTCGCCACCATGCAGACGCACCCCCTCGGGCGCGATGCCGTGCGGATCGGGGAGATGGTCCACGACGACCACGGCTTCGTGGAGCTGGAGACGGCCTACGGCGGCCGGCACCTGGTGGACTGGCTCTCCGGCGAGGCCCTGCCCCGGATCTGTTGATCCGGGACGGCCACACAAACTGCTCCGCTCCCGGCGGGAGCGGAGCAGCCTGCCCCTCGCAACCGGCGCATCGGCGCCGCCTGCCGTTAAATGCGGCGGATGAAGTGCCGCAGGTCGTGGAGTTCCATCAGGATGCCGCGCAGGTCGATCTCGTCGAAGCGGGCGATGGCGGTACGCAGGGCCTGGACCCGCTCCCGTGTCTCGCGGGCGCGGTCGGCGGCCGCGTTCCTGGCGGCCGGATGCGTCATGGCGTCCTTCATGACCTGTCCTCCCTGGCCGGCGTTCTCCCCCGGCGCATGCCACGGCGCAAGGGGCGTCAGCCCTTGCGCGCGTAGGCGCGCATGCCGTGCAGGTTGCTCAGGATGCCGTGCAGATCGATCTCGTCGAAGCGGGCGATGGCGGCACGCAGGGCCTGGACCCGCTCGCGGGTCTCGCGGGCCCGGGCAACGGCGCTCGTCGGGGCGGGGGTCGTCGTGGCGTCCTTCATGGCTGGTCTCCATCGGCCAAGCGGGATTGTTCGTTGTCTACGGGGCCCAGTCTGCCACAACGCGGCCCGCCGGGAATCCCTGCAGGAGGATAAGGGCCGGGTTCAGGGGTATGAGCGCCCGGGCCGGCTCTTACCCTTAGGGTTAAGAATCGTTCCAATTTTATGTTTTCGTGAGCGTCTTGAGTCGGCCCGGGCCCCGGGGCATGCTTGTGGGGAGAAGGACCAGGAGGGCCGATGTCCGTTCGCCACAAGCTGCTGCTCACATGGCTGGGGTCGGTGCTCCTGGTTCTGGGGCTCCTGGCCGGTCTGGTGGTGTGGCAGCTCCAGGCCATCCACCGGGAAACCTTCCGGAACCTGGTGGAAAGCGGCTTCCGGGCCGTCGCGGCGGAGATGGAGAGTCGCCGCGAAAGCCTGGGCGCGACGGCCGGGACCCTGGCGTCCCAGAAAGACGTTGTCGCCACGGCCCATCTGATCGCCCGGTACGAGGATCCGGAATCCTACCGCGAGCTGATTTTCGACCCGGAAAAGCGCCGCCTGGCGCGGGTGCTGCGCCGGCGGGCGCAGGCGGCGCATCTCGACTTCGCCGCCGTCTACGCCGGGGCGGAGGGCGTGGCGGCCCTGTACGCCGCGCGGCCCGGCGCGCCGCCGCTCACCGCCTTCCGCTCCTACGCCGGCGGCGAGCCGGTGCTGCGACACCAGCCCCCGGGCGCGCGGAAAGCGCGGACGGTGCCCGCCCCGGGACTGCTTAAAACGCCCATGCGCGCCGCCAGCGGCGAAGTGGTGACCTGGGCGGCGCGCGAGGGCCTGGCGCTGGAAGCGGTGGCGCGCGTGAGCCGGCCGGACAACGGGTCCGGCGCGCGGGCCGGGACGCTGCGGGTGATCCGGCTGCTGCGGCCGCAGGCCCTGGCCCGGATCGCCGGTCGCTACCGCCTGGGCCTGTCCATGATGCTGCCGGACGGGCCCGTGCACATGAAGAACGGGCCCGCCGTGCCGCCCGGCCTTTCCCCGGGCAGCCTGCCCAGCCTGCGCGCCATCGCCGACGGCGACGCCGCCCCCTTGACCATCCAGCGACCCGACACCTTCCTGGCGGGGGCGCGGGTGACCCTCGACGGCGGCGGCAGCGCGGCCCTGCTGGTGGGCCTGCCCAAGGCACAGTTGATGGTCCAGCGGAGCCGCCTGGCCTGGATCACCCTCGGCGTGCTGGCGATGACGGCGCTGGTGCTGGCGCCGCTCGGGGCGTGGCTCCTGGACCGCATGATCAGCCGGCCGCTGCGGGACCTCTTGACGCGGGTGCGCATGCTGGAATCGGGCGAGGCGCCGGAGGCCGCGCCGCCGCCCCCCGCCGGCAACGACGAGGTGGCCCGCCTGGCCCGGGCCTTTGACGGCATGGACCGGACCGTGCGCGAGCGCGAGGAGGCCCTGCGCGAGAGTGTTGATCTCCTCACCCGCACCAATGCCGACCTGGAACGTTTCACCTACATGGCGAGCCACGACCTCCAGGAGCCGCTGCGCAACGTCGCCAGCTACGCCCAGCTTCTCAAGCGCCGCTACAAGGGCGAGCTGGGCGCGGACGCCGACCAGTACATCGACTATCTCGTCGCCGGCGCCCGGCAGATGAAGGACCTGGTGGCCGACGTGGCGGAATATCTCCAGGTGTCGCGCCAGACCCAGCGCGCCGAGCCCGTGGACCTCAACCACACGGTGGCGACGGCCCGCGACCGGCTGACGCGCCCCGACGCCGTGATCCACGTCGCCCCCCTGCCCACGGTCCACGGCGACCCGGGCCAGCTCTACAGCGTTTTCGAAAACCTTCTCTCCAACGCCGTGAAATTCGTCCCCGGGAACCGCACGCCGCACGTTCACGTGAGCGCCGAGCCCACGGCCGACGGCCACGCCGTGCACGTCACCGACAACGGCGAGGGCATCGCCCCGGCATACCAGGACATCATTTTCCAGCCCTTCCGCCGCCTGCACACGGCCGACACCTATCCCGGCACCGGCGTCGGCCTGGCCCTGTGCAACGCCATCGTCGCCCGGCACGGCGGCAGCCTGCGCATCGCCTCGACGCCCGGGGAAGGCACCACCGTGACCGTGATGCTTCCCGAGTGGCCGGAAACGACCTGAAAAGACGCCGCCCGGCCAGGGGGCACCCGGCCGGGCGGCGGAACGGCCCAGGCGGACCGGCGGTCAGCCGCCCACCGTGGGTGGCATCATGCCCCGGTGGAACAGCCAGGCGATGAAATAGGCCAGCGGCGCGATGATGACGAACAGCGCGACGGCATAAAGCAGCGCCAGGCGCCCCATGCCCTTCAGCTTGGAGAAGTCGGTGATGGTGCCGATGGAGACGAAGGTGAGCATGAACATCATCTTGCGCATGGGGCCTTCCACCACCTCCGCCCCCGGCTTGGCGGCCGCCGTGAACTCGGGCAGGAACGCCAGGATGGCCAGGTAGGCGAACCAGGTGATGAGATAGCCGATGACGAACTTGGGGAAGCGGTGCCAGATCTCCGAGGGCCCGACATGGCTGCGGCCGGGCTGGTGCTCCACCTTGCGCACCCAGACGATGGCCAGCAGGAAGGCCCACAGGCCGATGAACATGTCGATCCAGATCTTGGTCATGATGGCCGAGGTGACGATCCAGCCCGGCTCCCAGTGGGTGCCGCGCGCGGCGGCACTGCTGCGCATGAGCTCTTCCAGGAAGGCGCCGGCCGCGGCATCGGCGCCGTCCGTCTTGACGGTCATGCCCATGGCGGCGCCGTTGACGATGGGCTGGTCCGGCGCCACCCAGGTGTAGAACCCGGGCAGCACCACCAGCTCGATCATGGCGAAGATGACGATGAGCATGGAGACCATGACAGGCAGCACGGGCCGCGCCCGGATGGCCCCGGCCGTGGCGATGGCGGCGGAGACGCCGCAGATGGAGATGCCCGACGACAGCACCGCCGCCGCGTCGCGCGGCAGCCTGAAGGCGCGCCGGCCCAGGGCATAGACGATGGGCCAGAACAGCAGATAGGCGACGAAAACCGCCGCCGCCCCGGCAAGCGCCAGCTCCAGGGTCTTGTCGGCGGCGTCCATGGACTTCACGCCCACCTTGATGCCGAGATAGACGATGGCCGTCTTGATGAACCATTCGGGCTTGGCGGCCTCGTGCAGGAAGCCGGCCAGGGGCTTGATGAAGTTGCCGATGATGAGCCCCACGGCGAGCGCCAGGATGTAGGAAAAGCCGCCGCCCAGGGACAGGCCCCAGGTGAGCCCGTGCTCGTCCCACGCGTTCACGGGCACGGCGAAATGGGCCTCGTGCCCGATGATCCAGCAGGCCCAGGCGAGGACGAAAAGCACCGTCCAGCCGGCCCAGAAGCGCCTGACGTTGAATTTCATGGACCAGGCGCCCAGGCACGTGAGCGCCGTGAAGACGACGTAAGCCATGAGCAGACCGGCCAGCGGATGCCAGCCCTCGTAGCGGGTGACATCGAGGGCGTTGCTGAAGGAGAAGTCGCCCCACGTCCAGACGCTGGTCTCCACCATCCAGCCCACCAGGTCGATGCGGCCGATGGAGAACAGCCCGGCCGCGAACAGGATGAGCCCCAGCCACACGGCCCACCAGTCCTCGTTCGTGGCCATGCCGGAATACCACTTGCGGTTCACGCCTTCCATGATCCCCCCTCTGATGCCGCGCCCTGGTTCAGGGTGTGAGGGTGACGAACCGGTTGAAGTAGTGGGGGCTGTACTGGCGCAGCCAGGCGGGCAGGGTGCGGGTATCGAAGCCCATGAAGATGGTCAGGGTCTGTCCCTTGCACCCCTGGTTGACGGCGAGCGCCGCCGCCAAATCGTCGTCCAGGGCGGGCAGGGATTCGCCGCGTGCCATCACGGGCGTGCCCGCCGCGTCCCGGCCGCGCGCCACCCACTGCCGGCCGTCGTGGACCAGGGCGAATTCAAGATCCGCCTTCACGGCCTTTCCCCCGGTCATGCCGACGGCAGGACGAAAAGGTTGATGAGCAGCCCCAGGACGATGAGCCCGGCGATGCCGATGGCGATGCTCCACAGGCACAACCGGGTCTCCCAGCCGGCCCAGGGCTCGGCGGTGCCGAGCCGCGACGGCCGGCTGTCGTCATCGAGAATCGCCTCCTCCGTGTGGATTTCGGGCTCGGCGCTTTCGGTGGATGCGGTCATGGCGCTACCCCCTTGATCGATGGTGCCCCGCCCCCTTGTCCCGAATCGACGCAACAGGATCGTAACCGGGTGGGGGTAACGGCACAATCGATAGAGGGTTTCTTTTTAGCCCCGGGGATCGAAAGCGCGTAGTAACGGCGCGTTCCTGTGGTTTTATTTTAGTAAAATCGAAGATAGAACCTTCAGAATATGGGCTCCACCGCCTCCACGTTTTCCTTCGTCACCATGGTGCTTTCCACCGTCACCTGGCGCGGCACGTCCTCGCCGTGCAGGATGCGGGCGGCGATGCGGGCGGCGGGCTTGGCGCAGGTGGGGTAGGTGAAACTCGCCACCTGGGTGCCGTCGCGGATGGCCTGACGCGCCGCCCGGATGTAGTCGATGCCCACCATGGGCACGTTGTGCGGGTCGCGGTCGTGGGCGCGCAGGGCGATGCGGGCGCCGACGGCCATGCTGTCGCTCTGGGCGAAGATGGCGTCGAAGGCGATGCCCTCGGCCATGACCTTTTCCATGGCGCGGATGGCGTCCTGGCGTTTGTAGTTGGCGGCGCGGCTGGCCACGAGGCGGATGCCCGGATCGTCGGCGATGGCCTCCTTGAAGCCGCGCGTGCGCGCCACGGCCGTGGTGGCGGTGGGCACGCCCTTGAGCATGAGCACCCGGCCCTCGCCGTCCAGGGCCCTCGCCAGGACGTTGCCGGCGCGGCGGGCGATGGCGGCATCGTCGGGGGCGATGAAGGTGGTGTAGGCGTCATTGGCGATGCGCCGCGTGAGGAGCACCACCGGGATGCCCCGGCGGTGGACCCGGGCGATGGCCGGGGTCATGGCGCGCTTGTTGCGCGGGCTCACCATGAGCAGGTCGATGCCCCGCTCCACCAGGCGCTCGATGTCCATGACGTTGCGCGCCGTGCTGCCGCCGGCGTCGGTGTGGGTGAAGCCGATGTCGGGATGGTCGGCGAAGGCCTTCTCGACGGCGCGCACCTGGGCGGCCCGCCAGTCGTTGCTCATGTCGTCCTGGGCAAAGCCCACGAGGTACTTCGCCTCGCCGGCGGCCGTGGCCGGCACCGCGAAAGCGGCGATGAGAAGGGCGAGGGCCGCCAGGAAACCACGCATGGTTTTTGCCTTTCCGACGGAGCGCAACGTCAAACAGGGCGGAAGGATGGTCCGCGGAAAGTATAACCGACAGGACGGCAGGCCTCCAGGACCCTGTTTGACCGAACCTTATTTCCGGGCAGGTGGACAAGGGGCGCCGCGGAGGTACAAAATCCCGGACCGGGTGTTGGGCCGGGAGGCGGGCTCGGCGCCATCCCTCCCGGCACCACGCGCCCGCCATCGACCGGGAGCCTCCTTGCCATGACGACCCACCGCCCCACCCGCCGCGGTTTCCTTGTCCTGACGGCCGGCACGGCCCTTGGCGTCGGCACTCTGGGGGCCGCCGCCGGCCGGGCCGGTCTGTTGGAGCAGGGGCTGGAACGCCTGGGCGACGCGGCCGGCGGCAACGGCGAAACGCAGGGCCTCTCCACCGCACAGGTCGTCCGGGGCCTGAAGGATGCCCTCAAGGTGGGCACGGAGCGGGTGATCGAACACATCGGCCGGCCCGGCGGCTACCTCGACGATCCGGCCATCCACATCCCCCTGCCCGGCTACCTGCGCGACGCGCAGCGGTGGCTGGAACGCGCCGGCGCGGCCGGACTCCTGGACGACCTGGAAACGCGCATGAACCGCGCCGCCGAGGCCGCGGCCCCGCACGCCCGGAAGATCTTTTTCGACGCCATCGGTGAGATGAGGATGAGCGACGCACAGGCGATCCTGGACGGTCCGGACGACGCCGCGACCCGGTATTTCCAGCGCACCATGACGCCGGCCCTCAAGGACACCGTCCGGCCGATCATCGACCGCGAGCTGGCCGAGGCCGGCGCCATGAAGACCTTCCGCTCCGTCACGGAACGCTATGGCAGCATCCCCTTCGCGCCCGCGCTCGGCAATCACGCCAAGGCCCGCCTGGTGGACCACGCCACGGACGGCGCCATCACGGGAATCTTCCACAAGCTGGCGCAGGAAGAGGCCCGCATCCGGAAACAGCCGGCCGCCCGGACCACAAACCTCCTGCGCGAGGTTTTCGGTTAGGGCGCGTCCCGATCCCGGCGTCAGTTCCCCGCCACCGTCATGCCGTCGATGCGCACGGTGGGGGCGTCCGTGCCCCAGCGCAGCTCCAGATCGTCGGCCGGCGTCAGGTTGGCGAACATGTCTTTCAGGTTGCCGGCGATGGTCATTTCCGTGACGGGATGGGTGAGCCGCCCGTTCTCGATCCAGAATCCGGTGGCGCCGCGGCTGTAATCGCCCGTCACCGGGTTCACGCCCTGGCCGAACAGGGTGGTGACGTAGACGCCATCGGGAATGGCGCCGATGATGGCTTCCGGAGTCGCCCCGCCCGGGCCCAGATACAGGTTGGTGGCACCGGGCGACGGCTGGCCGCCCGGGCTGCGCCGGGCGCGGCCCGTGGTCGCCATGCCGAGCTGGCGGGCCGAGCGGCTGTCCAGGAGCCATGTGGTCAGACGGCCGTCGTCGATGAGGTCGAGGGCCTGCGACGCCACGCCCTCGCCGTCGAAGGGGCTGGAGCGCGGCCCGCGCCGGCGCAGGGGATCGTCCACCACGCGCACGCCGGGGGCGAACAGCATCGCGCCGAGATGGTCCTGGAGGAAGCTGCTGCCGCGCGCCACGCTGGCGCCGTTCACGGCGCCCGACAGATGGCCCAGCAGGCTGCGCGCCACGCGCGGCTCGAAAACCACGGGCACCTGTTTCGTGCCGGGCTTTTGCGGGTTGAGGCGGGCCACGGCACGCTCGCCGGCGCGTTGCCCGACGTATTCGGGCGACCACAGGTCCGCCAGATGGGTGGCCGTTGTGGCCTCCCAGTCCGTTTCCATGCCCGTTCCCTCGCCCGCGATGACGGCGGCCGAGAGGCTGGCGCCGGAGCGTTCGTAGGCGTGGGCGAAGCCGTTGCTGTTGGCGAGGGCGATGCGGGCCCGGCTCCAGCCGGCCTCGGCGCCCTCTGAATTGGTGACGCCTTCCACGGCGCGCGCCGCCGATTCGCAGCGCCGCGCCCGGTCCACCAGATCCTCGGGCGTGGGCTCCGTGGTGTCGCAGATGGCCAGGTCGGGCAGCGGGCCGCTGTGCAGCCGCTCCGGATCGGCCAGGCCGCCGTAGGGGTCTTCCGGCACGGCTCGCGCCATGGCGAGCGCCTGGTCCACCAGGCCGTCCAGGGTTTCCGGCGAGCGGTCGGCCGTGGCGACCACGGCGGAGCGCCGGCCGACGAAGACGCGCAGGCCCACGTCGCCGCCTTCCGATCGCTCCAGGCGCTCGGGCCGGCCCAGGCGCTCGCTGACGGACAGCGACGTGCTGTCCACAGCCATGGCGTCGCAGGCGTCGGCGCCGCGCGCCTTCGCCCGGGCCAGGAGATCGTCCAGGAGGTCGAGGGAATCGTCGCTCATTTCGGGTCCTTCCAGATGGGGGCGCCGCTGCCGGGCAGCCCGAGACGGTCCCACTTTTCCGACACCCGGTCCACCACGTCGCGCGTCATGCGGATGGCCTCGCCCCACTCGCGCTTCGTCTCGGGGGGCAGCTTGGTGGTGGCGTCCAGGCCCATCTTGCCACCCAGGCCCGCCTCGGGCGAAGCGAAATCCAGGTAATCGATGGGGGTGTTCTCCAGGGTGACGGTGTCGCGGGCGGGGTCCATGCGGGTGCTCACGGCCCACATGACGTCCTTCCAGTCACGTGCGTCGATGTCCGAATCCACCACGATCACCAGCTTGGTGTAGACAAACTGGCGCAGGTAGGACCACACGCCCATGAGGATGCGCCGCGCGTGGCCGGGATAGGCCTTGTTCATGCGCACCACGGCGATGCGGTAGGAGCAACCCTCGGGCGGCAGCCAGAAGTCCTGGATTTCCGGGAACTGCTGCACCAGGAGCGGCAGGAAGACCTCGTTGAGGGCCTCGCCCAGAACGCTGGGCTCGTCCGGCGGCCGCCCCGTGAAGGTGGAGAGATACACGGGATCGCGGCGCATGGTCACGGCCGAGACCCGGAACACCGGGAAGCTTTCCACCGCGTTGTAATAGCCCGTGTGGTCGCCGTAGGGTCCCTCGTCGCCCCATTCGTCGGGCATGACGTGGCCTTCCAGGACGATTTCCGCCTGCGCCGGCACACGCAACGGCACGGTGCGGCAGTCGGCAAGCTCCGCCTTGCGTCCGCGCAGCAGGCCGGCGAACTGGTATTCCGACAGGGTGTCGGGAACCGGCGTGACGGCGCCCAGGATGGTGGCGGGATCGGCGCCGATGGCCACGGCCACGGGCATGGGCTCCCCCGGGCGCTGCTCGCGCCAGCGGGCGAACTGCTGCGCCCCGCCGCGATGGTGCAGCCAGCGCATGAGGGTGGTGTCCGGGCCCGTCACCTGCATGCGGTAGACCCCCAGGTTGGGGGCATCGCGCCTGTCGTCGCCGGGGCCCTGACTGATGACCAGCGGCCACGTGATGAGGGGCGCCGGCTCCCCCGGCCAGCAGGTCTGCACGGGCAGGCGGTTGAGGTCGATGTCGCCGCCCGTCCACACCACCTGCTGACAGGGCGGCCGCGACACGGTGCGCGGCTTCATGGCCATGACGGAGCGCAGCAGGGGCAGCATGTTCCACGCCTCGCGCCAGCCCCCGGGCGGCTCCGGCTGGCGCAGGAAGGCCAGCATCTCGCCCACCTCGCGGAGCTGGTCCGGCGTGCGGTCCATGCCCCGGGCGACGCGCGCCACCGTGCCGAAGAGGTTGGCGAGCACGGGCATGGTGCCAGTGTGGCCCGCGGCGTCCGTGGGCGTCTCGAAGAGCACGGCCGGGCCGCCCTCGTTGAGCAGGCGGGTCTGGATCTCCGTCATTTCCAGGTGGGTGGAAACGGGCTCCGTCACCCGCACGAGCTCGCCGTCGTGCTCCAGGCGCGCCATGAAGTCGCGCAGGGAGGCGTAGGACATGGCCCCGACCCGCCCCCGTCAGCCGTTCAGGCCGAGCACGTCGCGCATGCCGTACAGGCCCGGCGCGCGGCCCGCCGTCCAGCCCGCCGCCTTGACGGCGCCGCGCGCGAAGATGTCGCGCGAGCCCGCCTTGTGGCCGATCTCCACGCGCTCGCCCTCCCCGGCAAAGGTGACGCTGTGCTCGCCCACCACGTCGCCGCCGCGCAGGGTGGCAAAGCCGATGGCGCCCGGCACGCGCGGCCCGGTGTGGCCGTCGCGCACGCGATCGGCCACGGCGTCCAGGTCCACGCCGCGCCCGCTGGCGGCGGCGCGGCCCAGGGCCAGGGCCGTGCCCGACGGGGCGTCCTTCTTGTGGCGGTGGTGCATCTCCGTGATCTCCACGTCCCACGACGGATCGAGGGCGGTGGCCACCTGCTCCACCAGCGCCAGGAGCAGATTCACGCCCAGGCTCATGTTGGGCGCCTGGACCACGGGCACGTGTTTCGCCGCAGCGTCCACTTCCGCCTGTTGCGCCTCGCCCAGCCCCGTGGTCCCGATGACCAGCGCCGTGCCGTGGTCCCGCGCCAGGGCGGCGTGGCGGGCCGTGGCGTCCGGGCCCGAAAAGTCGATGACGGCATCGGAAACGCCGATGACGGCGGCGGGGTCGTCGGTGACGGCCTCGCCGACGGCCGGCGCACCCGCCTGTTCCGCCACGTCCTGCCCGACGACGCCGCTTTCCGCGATGTCGCAGCCGCCCGACAGGCCGCGGCCCTCCGTTTCCAGCACCGTGCGCACCAGGGCGCGGCCCATGCGGCCGGCGCAGCCCATGATTCCGATCTTCAAGGTCATCGTTCCTTTTTCACTGATCCTTTCGGGGGGCCGAGCTCCCCACGACGTCCTCGGGTCGGTCCACCGTCAGCGCCCGGTCCAGCATGGCATCCAGGGCGTCCAGGTCGGCGCCCCGCACGTGCTGAGCGAGTCGGGTTTCCACGTCGCCGAAACGGCCCCAAAGAATGCGCAGAACGGCCTCGGCACGCTCTTCGGCCCGGCCTTCGGCCCGGCCTTCATCCTTGTACTGTTCGGCAATGGTCGCCATGACCCTTTCCTCTTGATCCGGTTTCGCCCGGCTGGCTGCCTCTTCCAGCCAAGTCCTGGGCACATCGTAAACATGGAGGATGTACGTAATCACCTGATGTTCAAGGGTGGCGCCATCGGGCAGGTCGGACAAGACCCGTGTGAGCGTCTCGATGCTGACGTCCTGCTCGAAAGCGTGCTTGAGGGCGGCCAGAACGGCACGCACGGCGCGGTCGCGTGCCAAGTCGGCATCTTCCACCGGGCCAAGATCGCGCAGGATATAGCGGAAATCCCGTATCTGCTCCAGGATCGCCGCCGGCGCGTCCAGCCAGTCCATCACCGACATGGGCACGGTCCACGGCGCACGGCCGTGGTACATCACCACCGGAAGGATGGCGGGAAGGTGCGCCGGGGTTCCTTGCGTTTCGCTCAGGTGTCTTTCCCATATCCGAGCCATGTACCCGAGCAACTGGACGGGCGTTCGCGGGTCCGGGGTACTTTTGTGCTCAAGGAGGGTATAGATGTAGGCTGTCCCGCCCGTTTTGAGGGAAACCTGGAAAAGCCGATCGCTCTGGCTGCCCTGCAGGGCGGCGTCCACGAAGTTTCCCTCGACGGGCTCGGGCGGTGTATCGGCCAGCTCCGCCACGACGGTCGGCGGCAGGTGGTCCCGGAGCAGGCTCCGCGCCCGTTCCGGATCGTCCAGAAGGGCGCGGAACAGCTTGTCGTGCGGATAGTTGGGTGTGGTCATGATCCGGGAAACCGGGTTCCCCGCCCCATCACAGGATGAATCGGGTGAGGTCCATGGCGGACGTCAACTCGCCCACCCGCTCCTGGACCACGTCGGCATCGATGGTGATGGACTCGCCCGAGCGGTCGCTGGCGGTGAAGCTGATGTCCTCCAGGAGCTTTTCCATCACCGTGTGCAGGCGCCGGGCGCCGATGTTCTCCACCGACCTGTTGATCTCCACCGAGAGGTCCGCGAGGCGGCTCACGGCGTCGTCCGTGAAATCGAGGGTGATGCCCTCCGTCTCCAGGAGCGCCTTGTACTGCCTGGTGAGGCTCGCTTCCGGCTCCGTCAGGATGCGCACGAAATCGTCGCGGCCCAGGGCGTCCAGCTCCACGCGGGTGGGCAGGCGCCCCTGCAGCTCCGGCAGCATGTCCGACGGCCGCGCCAGGTGGAAGGCGCCCGAGGCGATGAACAGGATGTGGTCCGTGTTCACCACGCCGTGCTTGGTGGAGACGGGCGTGCCCTCGATGAGGGGCAGGAGGTCGCGCTGCACGCCCTCGCGGCTGACGTCGCTGCCGCCGCGGTCCTCGCCCGACGGGGTGATCTTGTCCAGCTCGTCCAGGAAGACGATGCCGTTGCTTTCCACCACCTCGATGGCTTCCTGCGTGACCTTTTCCTGGTCCAGGAGGTTCTCGCTTTCCTCCTGCATCAGGTATTCGTAGGAATCCCCGACGCGCAGGGTGCGGCGCCTGGTCTTGCCGCCGAAGGCCTTGCCGAAGATGTCGGACAGATTGATCATGCCCATCTGGGTGCCCGGCATGTTGGGCACGTCCATGGTGGGCATCTGGACGCCGCTGTTGTCCTGAAGCTCCAGCTCGATCTCCTTGTCCGCCAGTTCGCCGTTGCGCAGCTTCTCGCGGAACTTCTCGCGCGTTTCCGCCTTGGCCTCGTGGCCCACCAGGGCGTCGAGGACGCGTTCCTCGGCGCGCTCCTCGGCCTTGGCCTGGACCTGCCGGCGCTGGCGCTCGCGCACCATGTTGATGGCGGATTCCAGAAGATCGCGGATGATCTGCTCCACGTCGCGGCCCACGTAGCCCACCTCGGTGAACTTGGTGGCCTCCACCTTGATGAAGGGGGCCTCGGCCAGGCGGGCCAGGCGGCGCGCGATCTCCGTCTTGCCCACGCCCGTGGGCCCGATCATGAGGATGTTCTTGGGCATCACCTCTTCGCGCAGCCCTTCCGGCAGCTGCTGGCGGCGCCAGCGGTTGCGCAGGGCCACGGCGACGGCACGCTTGGCCTCGTCCTGGCCGACGATGTAGCGGTCCAGTTCGGAGACGATTTCACGGGGGGTCAGGGCGCTCATAGGCTGTCCACCACCAGTTCGGCGTTGGTGTATACGCAGATGCCCGCGGCGATTTCCATGGCCCGGCGGGCGATGGTCTCGGGGTCCAGGTCGGTGTTGTCCATGAGGGCGCGCGCGGCGGCCTGGGCGTAGGCGCCGCCGGAACCCAGACCGATGAGGCCGTCCTCGGGTTCCAGGACGTCGCCCGTTCCGGTGAGAACCAGGGAGGTTTCCCGGTCCACCACGGCCATCATGGCCTCCAGCCGGCGCAGATAGCGGTCCGTGCGCCAGTCCTTGGCCAGCTCCACGCAGGCCCGCGTGAGCTGCCCGGGGTGCTTTTCCAGCTTGCCCTCCAGGCGTTCGAACAGCGTGAAGGCGTCCGCCGTGGCCCCGGCGAAGCCGCAGATGACGGACCCGTTGGCCAGCCGGCGCACCTTGCGGGCGTTGGCCTTCATGACCGTGTAGCCCAGGGTCACCTGGCCGTCCCCGGCAATGACGGGCGTGCCGTTCCGGCGCAGCGCCAGGATGGTTGTGCCGTGCTGCTCTTCGGGCGAATGGCTCATGCTGTCAGGGTTTCCTGCCTTGGGATGAATCGGGGCGCGGACTGTAGCACTTCGCGCCGGGCCGGGAAAGGCGGCGCCCGTGACGAACGCGCCCGGCGGGGTTAGCATGGCCTCCTGGCTTCCCGTCCCTCGAGGTGCCCCATGAAGCGAGCCCTGTTCCCGGCCGCCGCGGCCGCCGTCCTGGCCGCCGCCCCCACCGCCAGCGCCGACAACCACGGCGAAACGGTCTTCCGGCAGGTGTGCGCCACCTGCCACAAGGCGAACCTGACGCCACGGCAGATGCGCAATCCGGAGACCACCCTCAACGGGCCGCCCATGAACAGGCTGGCCGGCATGCTCAAGCGCCGGCTGGGCAGCCGGCGGGCCTTCATCCGCCATGTGGTGGATTTCACCCTGAACCCCGCCGGCGACAGGGCCCTGGCCCGGCCGGCGGTGCGGCGGTTCGGCGTCATGCCGCCGCTGTCGCAAATCGCGCCCCAACTGGACAAAGCGGACGTGCGCGCCGTGGCGGCGTGGCTGTGGACGCGTTACGAGGCCCGCCCCATGCCCCGCCATCGCGGCATGGGGCACGGGCCCCGGCACGGCGGCCCCGGGACCAGCATGGGGATGGGGATGGGCCGCTAGCCCGTCGAGTCCGTGCAAAATCCGGGCTAGACCGGCGGTCACCGGCCCAGCCACTCGGCGATCTGCCTGTCCGACGGGGCGCTGCCGGCGTGAACCACGGCCTCGTCCACCACCACGGCCGGGGTGTTCATGACCCCGTAGGCCATGATGTCGGCCGTGTCCGTGACCTTTGCCACGCTGGCATTGACGCCCGTCTCGTCCACCTTGCGCTGGATGTGGTCGGCCACCGCCTGGCACTTCCTGCAGCCGCTGCCGAGCACCTTGATGTTCATGGCCCTGTCTCCTTTTTCCGGACCAAAGCATTTTCCGATCCGGTCGGAAAACGCTCTAAACGATGGCGTTGAAGGCATAGCCGATGGCGATGAAGCCGGCCGCCAGGAAACCGGCGAACCAGGCCAGGCCGCGCACGGTGATGACCTGGCGCAGGATGACGAACTCGGGCACGGAAATGGCCACCACGCTCATCATGAGGACGAGCGACGTGCCCACCGGGACACCCTTGCCCAGCAGGGCCTCCACCACCGGAATGACGCCCGTGGCGTTGGCGTAGAGGGGGATGCCGGCGAGCACCGCGAAGGGGACGGCCAGGATGTTGTCCGCCCCGGCGTAGCGGGCGAAGAAGCTCTGCGGCACAAAGCCGTGCAGCACCGCCCCCACGGCGATGCCGGCCAGCACATAGGGCCAGATGCGGCCCACGATCTGGCGCACTTCCCCGGCGGCGAAACGCACGCGCGCGCCCGCGCCGCTTCCGGCGGACGCCTGCGGCGCCTCGCCGGCACGGATCTGCCAGACGAAGGATTCGATGTAGCGCTCGAAGCCGAGTCGGTCCGTCAGCCAGCCGCCCAGGACACCCACGGCCAGGCCGGTGGCCACGTACAGGACCGTCAGCTCCCACCCCACCACGGAGATGAGCACCACCACGGCCACCTCGTTGATCATGGGCGAGGCCACCAGGAAGGCCATGGTGGCCCCCACGGGCACGCCGGCGTTCACGAAGCCGATGAACAGCGGCACCGACGAACACGAACAGAAGGGCGTCACCGCCCCCAGGCCCACGGCGAGGCCGTAGGTCAGGCCGCGTCGCTTGTCGCGCAGGTAGTCGCGCACCCGCTCCGGCGTCAGCAGGCTGCGGAAAAGCCCGACCAGGAAGACCACCGCCACCAGCAGCACGAAGATCTTGGCCGTGTCCATGACGAAAAAGTGCACGGCATCGGCGGCGCGGGTGCCCGCGGCCAGCCCGAGGACGTCGTGGGTGGCAAGGTCCGCGAGGGCGCTGAAGACCGGGAACATCAGGGCGCCTTCTCCGGCCGTTGGGGCTGTTCGGCGGCGCCCGGGCCCGTTCCGGCCACGGCCCGCAGGCGCGCCAGGTCCGTCTCGAAGGCGGGGTCGGCCCGGGCGGCCTCGACGGCGGCCGTCAGGGCGTCGCGGCGCCAGCCGGCCAGGTCCGGAGCGATGCGGTAGTGGAGCCATTGCGCCTCCCGCCGGGCAACCACGAGGCCGGCGTCGCGCAAAGCGGCAAGGTGCCGTGAAACCTTGGGCTGGGCCACGGCCAGCGCCCGAACGAATTCGCACACACAGACCTCCCCGTGCGCCGCCATGAGGGCCAGGCAGCGCAGGCGCAGGGGGTCGGACAGGGCGAGGAAAACCGTTCGGGCCGCGTCCATGCTCCTTATATACGGCATACCGCATATGCGGTCAACCAGATATAAAAGAGCCCCTCAGCAGGTGAGGTGGAAGGCGCCGGCCACGCGCCGGCTCCCCTCGGCCGTCAGGTCGTTGAAGGTGCGGACGGCCTGCTCCGAGGGCGCGGCGTGCAGGCGGATGCCGTGGGCCTCCACCCGCGCGCGGGTCTCCGGCGGCACCGCCATGCGGCCCGCCGAACCGGTTCCCACGACAAGATCGTCGGGCGCCGCGTCCAGGACGTCGGCCACATCGTCAACGGCGAGGCTGTGGCCCTCGGCGCGCCACCACGGATGGTGCACGCGGCCGTCGGGGTGGATGAGCACGTCCCGGTCGTAGACGGTGCCGTCAATGGCGATCCGGCCGAAACGATAGTCCGTGATCCGCATGGTGGCCCTCCTGCACGGCTTCCAGGACGAAGACCCGGAGCGCGCCCGACAGGCTGCCCCGGCGCTCGCGATCCACCGCCGCCACCAGGGCGTTCACGGATTGGCCCCGGGCGCGGGCGAGCGCCTTGAGCGCCTCCCAGAAGGGCGCCTCCAGAGTGATACTGGTGCGGTGCCCCGCCACGGTGACGGAGCGTTTCGTCATGCGTCCGTCAATCACGACGACGCCTCCCCCTTGTAGGTCCATATCGGTCGCGCCGGGGCAAAAGACAAGCCGGCCTCCAGGGCACGCGCCTCGATGCCGGCCGCCACGCGGCGGCGCACGGCGGGCGCCTCCGCCAGAAGCTCGTGGCGCGCCCGGGGGATGGCGGCAACGGCGGCCCGCGGCAGGCGAGCGGCCAGGGCCCGGGCGGGGGCGTTGTCCACCACGGCATCGCGGGCGCCGAGCAGGATGGTCACCGGCACGCGCACCCGGCGCGCCGTGGCGCGGCGGCGCAGGCCGCGGTTGGACTCCAGGGCGGCGGCGATCCAGCCCCAGGTCACGCCGCCCAGCCCCAGCACCGGATGGCGCCGCAGGAGGCCGCGCGTCCAGGCGAAGGCGCGGGGGTCGCTGGTGAGGGGGTTGCCCCGGAAGACCGCCTGGGCGCGCACGCGCGGCCCCTGTTTGGGGGCATAGTCCGTGGCCCGGCCGCGGCGCAGGGCCCGCGCCGCCCAGGCGCGGGCGGCCCGCCGGGGCAGCAGGGGCAGCCGCAGCCCCACCATGGGGGCCGCCAGCACGGCGGCGCCGGCCCAGGCGGGCCGTTCGGCCAGGCCGCGCAGGGCGATGTGCCCGCCCATGGACTGCCCCACCACGAGCCGCGGCCCGGGCAGGGTGTCGGCCTCGGCAATGAGAACGTCCAGATCGCGCAGATAGGCGTCGAAGTGGTGGACGTGGCCCTTGTACGGGTCGGCCAGAAGGCGCTCGGACCCGCCCTGGCCGCGCCAGTCCAGGGCCAGGACGCACACCCCCGCATCGCGCAGCCACGTCACCAGCGGGATGAACTTTTCCAGGAATTCCGTGCGCCCCTGCAACAGCAGCACCGTGCCGCCGGGCGGGCCCGCCGGCCGCCACACGGCCAGGCGCAGGGTGACCCCGTCCCCGGTGGCGCGGTGGAACACATGGGCTCCGCTCTCGGCGAGGCGGCCGCTGGGGTCCGTCAGGGCGGCGCGGGGCTGTGGACTCATGATGTCACCGTTGACCAGGGAGCGGTGGCGTCAAACCACCCTGGCATCCTCGGGGATCCGGTCCAGCGCACAGATCTCCGGCTCGGCGTACTGCCGGAAATTGGCAAAGAAGTTCGGCGGCACGACGACGGTGCGGCCGTCCGTCGCATCCGGCCCGTCCAGGAAGGGCCCGATGCGGGCCTCGAACAGGCTTTCCGCGCAGGCGTAAAGCTCGGCGTCGAGGGCGGCATTGGCGCGCAGGCGGTCGCGGAAACCGCGGGCGAAGGTCTCGCGGTCATAGCTGCCCACCTGGGCCGCCGGGAACAGCACCGCGGGCAGACCGTAAAGGGACAGCAGGGCCTTGATGAAGCGGTCCAGACCCGAGAGCGGCGCGAACAGGAAGCAGCCCTCGGCGAGGTTGCGCTTGGCCGTCTCCAGCGCGGCCCGGTCGGGCGGCGTGCGCTCGTCCAGGCCGGCCAGCCGGTGGGTCTGGCGGTTGGCGGCAATGGGGTCGTCGATGAAACGCAGGAAGGCGTCGGCCGTCGCCTCGTACCAGCCGAACTGCGCCCCCATGACATACTCGGAAAGCGTCCGGCGCACCGGGTCGCGCAACAGGGTGATGGCGAGACTGTCGGGTGCCCCCGCCAGATGGCGGCCGTACGGCACGTGGCCGGAATACAGAAAGACGTTGCCCCGGGGACCGGGTTTCCGCGCGGCTTCCGGATCCCGGTGCACGTACAGGGCCAGCCACCGGCCGCCCCGGCGGCGGGCCACGTCGTACAGCACCGCGCGCAACACCCAGTCGAGGGTCGTCCCGCCCGTTTTCTCTACATGGTAGAAGAACAGCGGCCGGGTTTCCGGCGGGCGGTCGAGGTGGACCGGGCGGACCAGTGTGCGCACCATCCCGATCCACCCCGCCGGCCGTTCACGCCTGGTCTTCCGGCGGCGTCCAGCGCAGGACCGGATTGCGCGCCGCCGAGGTCTCGTCCAGGCGGCGCCGGGGCGTCAGGCGTGGCGCCTCGGAAAGCGCCGCGGTTTCGCCGGCCCTGGCCCGATCGGCCAGGCCCTTCACCGTTTCCATGAACTGGTCGAGGGTCTCCCGGGTCTCCGTTTCCGTGGGCTCCGTGAGCATGGCGCCGTGCACCACCAGCGGGAAGTACATGGTCATGGGGTGGAAGCCCTCGTCCAGCAGCCCCTTGGCGATGTCCAGCGTGGTGAGGCCCGTGTCCTTGAGGAAACGGTCGTCGAACAGGACCTCGTGCATGCACGGCCCCTCGTAGGAAGGCGACAGGTCGTCCTTGAGCCCCTCCAGGAGGTAGTTGGCGTTGAGCACGGCGTCCTCGGCCGCCTGTTCCAGGCCGTCGCGGCCCAGGCTCATCATGTAGGCGAGCGCCCGCACGAAGACCCCGACCTGGCCGTGGAAGCCCTTGATGCGGCCAAGCGGCGCCCCGTCGCTCCCCGTATCCCCGGCATGCTCCAGGAGCCGGAAGCCGTCGGCGCCTTCCGTCACCCAGGGCAGCGGGGCGTGGTTGGCCAGTTCCTGCGTCATCACCACCGGGCCGGAGCCCGGCCCGCCGCCGCCATGGGGCGTGGAGAAGGTCTTGTGCAGGTTCAGGTGCATGCAGTCGATGCCCAGGTCCGCCGGCCGAACCCGGCCCATGATGGCGTTGAAGTTGGCGCCGTCGCAGTAGAAGAGCGCCCCCGCGTCGTGGGCCGCCTGCGCGATCTCCAGGATCTCGTCCTCGAACAGCCCGCAGGTGTTGGGGTTGGTGAGCATGAGCGCCGCGACGGAATCGTCCAGCGCCCCCTTGAGGGCCTCCAGGTCCACGCGGCCGCGGGCGTTGGCGGGGATGGAGCGGACCTTGTAGCCGCAGAAATGGGCGCTCGCCGGGTTGGTGCCATGCGCCGATTCCGGCACCAGGACCGTCTTGCGGGCGTCCCCGCGCGCCTCCAGGGCGGCGCGGATGCACATGAGGCCGCACAGCTCGCCGTGCGCCCCGGCGGCCGGCGACATGGCCACGCCGTCGAAGCCCGTGAGGGTCTTCAGCCAGCGCGCCGTCAGGTCCACGAGCTCCAGGGCGCCCTGCACCGTGGACTCCGGCTGGAAGGGGTGGATGTCGGCGAAGCCGGGCAGCCGCGCCATCTTCTCGTTGAGGCGCGGGTTGTACTTCATGGTGCACGACCCCAGGGGATAGAACCCGGAATCGATGGCGTAGTTCATGTGCGACAGCCGGGTGTAGTGGCGCACCACCTGGGGCTCGGAAAGGCCCGGCAGGCCGATGTCCCGCTGGCGCTTGACGCCGCCCAGGCGCTCGGCGACGGGCTCCGGCTCGGGCAGATCGACGCCGGAATGGCCGGGATGGCCCTGCTCGAAAAGCAGCGGCTCCTCCTGCTGGAGGCCGCGGTTGCCGGTGAGGGTGGTTTCGGACATCACACCGCCTCCTTCAGGGCCACGGTCAGGGCCGTCAGGTCGTCGTCGGTGGTGGTCTCCGTGGCCGCCACCAGCATGACGTGGTCGAGCTGCGGGTCGCCGCGGATGAAGCGCGACACGGGCACGCCGCCCAGGACGTCCATGCCGGCCAGGGTCTCCACCACCTCGGCCGCGGGGCGCGGCAGGCTCACCGCGAATTCGTTGAAGAAGCTCTCGTTCAGGACGTTGACGTCTTCCAGGCCGTCCAGGGCGTCCGCCGTGCGCACGGCGCGCGCGTGGTTGATGGCCGCCAGGCGCTGCAGCCCCGCCTCGCCCAGGAGGCTCACGTGGATGGAGAAGCCCAGGGCGCACAGGCCCGAGTTGGTGCAGATGTTGCTCGTGGCCTTTTCGCGGCGGATATGCTGCTCGCGCGTGGACAGCGTCAGGACATAGCCGCGGCGGCCGTCCTCGTCCACCGTCTGGCCGGGGACGCGGCCGGGCATCTGGCGCACGAACTTCTTGCGCGTGGCGAAGAGCCCCAGGCCGGGCCCGCCGAAGGCCAGCGGATTGCCCAGCGGCTGCCCCTCGCCGACGACGATGTCGGCGCCCATGTCGCCCGGCGACTGCACGGCGCCCAGGGCCACCGGCTCGGGCACGGCCACGACGAGCAGCGCGCCCGCCGCGTGGCACGCCTCGGCGAGCGCCGTGAAATCGTCCAGGCGGCCGAAGAAGTCCGGGTACTGCACGATGACACACGCCGTGTCCTTGTCCGGCTCGCCGGTAAGGTCTTCCGCCTGCCACGGGTTCGGCTTCCCGGCCTCGACCGTGAGGTCCACGTAGTGCGCGTGGGTCTCCGTCACCGAGCGGTACTGCGGGTGCAGGGCCCCCGAGACCACGATCCGGTTGCGCCGTGTCAGCCGCGCCGCCATGAGCGCCGCCTCGGCGCAGGCGCTGGCCGCGTCATAAAGCGACGCGTTGGCCACCTCCATGCCCGTCAGAAGCGCCACCTGGGTCTGGAACTCGAACAGCGTCTGCAGCGTGCCCTGGGAGACCTCCGGCTGGTAGGGCGTGTAGGCCGTGAGGAACTCGCCGCGCTGGATGAGGTGGTCCAGGGCGGCCGGCAGGTGGTGGCGATAGGCACCGGCGCCCAGGAAACAGGGGACCGAGCCGGCGGGCACGTTGCGCGCGGCAAGCGCCTGCAGGTCGCGCTCCACCTTCACCTCGCCGGCGTGGCCGGGAAGGTCCAGGGGGCGCGTCAGGCGCGCCGCCCGCGGCACGTCGCGGTAGAGCTCGTCCACCGAATCGACCCCGATGGCCGCCAGCATGGCGGACCGGTCGGCGTCGGTCTGCGGCAGGTAACGCATGGAATCACTCCAGGGTGTCGAGGTAGGCCCGATAGGCGTCGGCGTCCATCAGGGAATCCAGCTCCGCCGTGTCGGACAGGGTCATCTTCAGGATCCAGCCCTCGCCCTCGGGGTCCTCGTTGACCTTTTCCGGCGCGTCGTTGAGGGCGTCGTTGACGGCGCTGACGCTGCCGCCCAGGGGCGCGTAGATCTCGCTGGCCGCCTTGACCGATTCGATGGTGGCGATCTCGCCGCCGGTCTCCACTTCCGTGCCCGCATCGGGCAGATCGACGAAGACCACGTCGCCGAGCGCCTTCTGGGCGTAGTCCGTGATGCCCACGGTGCCCTCGTCGCCCTCGACGCGGACCCATTCGTGTTCCTTGGTGAAATAGGTGGTGCTCATGGGTTTCCCTCCCCCTTCTTCATGCCGTGTGCTTTACGCCTTGTGGAAGCGGTGCGCGACGAAAGGCAGCGCCACCACTTCGGCGGGCAGGGCCTTGTCGCGGACAATGACGTGAACCTGCGTGCCCGGCGCGGCGTGCCCGGCGGGCACGTAGCCCATGGCCACGGGGCCGCCCACGCTGGGCGCGTAACCGCCGCTGGTGACGGTGCCCAGCGGCGCCCCGTCCGGTGCCTGGATGGCGGCGCCCTCGCGCGCCGGCGCCTTGCCGTCGAGCCGCAGCCCGACGCGCAGGCGCGACGGGCCCTCGTCAAGCTCCCTGAGGATGACCTCTTCGCCCGGGAAGCCGCCCTCCTCGCGGCGGCGCCGGCCCACGGACCAGCCCAGGCCCGCCTGCACGGGCGTGGTGGTCTCGTCGATGTCGTGGCCGTAGAGGCACAGCCCGGCCTCCAGCCGCAGGGTGTCGCGCGCGCCCAGCCCGACGGGTTCCACCGCGTCGTTGTTGAGAAGCGCGCGGGCGATCTTCTCGGCGGAATCGGCGGGGCAGGAGATCTCGAAACCGTCCTCGCCCGTATAGCCGGAGCGGCTCACCAGGCAGGGCAGGCCGTCCACCTCCACCTCGGCCACGTCCATGAAGACCATGTCGCGCGTGGCCGGGGCATGGCGGGCAAGGACGCTGCCCGCTTCCGGCCCCTGCAGGGCGAGAAGCGCCTGGCCGAAGATCTCCTCGGCCGTCTCCCCGAACGAGGAGCGCAGAAGCGCCATGTCCTGTTCCCGGCAGGCGGCATTGACCACGGCGAACAGCATGCCGTCCGGCGTGCGGCCCACCATGAGGTCGTCCAGGATGCCGCCCTTCTCGTCCGTGAACTGGGTGTAGCGCATGCGCCCCGTCTTCAGGTCCTTGAAGTTGCCGGGGGTGAGCGTCTCCAGGGTGGCATCGGCGTCGTCGTTCCACAGCCGCGCCTGCCCCATGTGGGAAACGTCGAACAGCCCGGCCCCGCGACGGGTGTGCAGGTGTTCCTCCTTGATCCCCATGGGATACTGCACCGGCATCTCCCAGCCGGCGAAATCCACCATGCGGGCGCCCAGCTCCTTGTGCAGGGCGTTGAGCGGCGTTTTGAGGAGGGTTCTCCGGGAAAGCTCGGTCAAGACGGTCCTCCGACAGCAGGGGTGCGGCTCATTCCTGGCGCCACGGGCTCGCGGGGCGAAACGCCGGCAGCCGGCGGCCCCGATAGCCCCCCCTCTGTCTCCGGACCTGAAAGATTCGCCCCGGGCGGGGCTTACATCTTCGGTGAGGCGCGTATATGCGGCGCCTGCTTTCCAGAGGTTCCATCCCCCTGCGGTCCGGGTGCCTGAGAGTTTCCGGGGGGCGGTTGCTCCTTCGGCGCCGGCCCGTATGGCGGCCGGACTCTCCCGCAGGGTTCGTCTGGAACGTTGGCCACCGTAATAACCTGAAAAGGGTGTTGCAAGGATGCGGATCGATCCCGGCCGCTTTGCGGCGGGCGGACGTCACCGAAG
>CAJXLG010000004.1 GCA_913055885.1 uncultured Rhodospirillales bacterium | reverse complement strand
CCACGTCCACGCCCGGGACCGTGAAGACCCCCGCGGCGCGCGCCGGCCCGGCCGCCGCCAGCACCAGGGCGGCGACGACGAGGAGCCCCGCGAGCCGGGCCGTGAAAGAGCGCCCCATTGCACTGTCCCCCGTATGCGTTATGCTTTCCGAGGCGATTCCCGCAGCCGATTGTCGCACCGCAAGCCACACCGAGTCCGTTTTGCCCAACGACGACGCCATTCGCAAGAGCGCCGAAAGCCCGGAGAGCTACCGCGCGGCGGGGGTGGACATCGCCGCCGGCAACGCCCTGGTCCAGGCCATCGCCCCCCTCGCGGAACAGACCCGGCGCCCCGGTGCCGAGGCGGCCCTGGGCGGCTTCGGCGCCGTCTTCGACCCGCGCGCCGCCGGCTTCCGCGATCCCCTGCTGGTGGCCGCCACGGACGGCGTGGGCACCAAGGTCAAGCTGGCCGTGGCCGCCGGACGCCATCAGGGCGTGGGCATCGACCTCGTCGCCATGTGCGCCAACGACCTGGTGGTGCAGGGCGCCGAGCCGCTGTTCTTCCTGGACTATTACGCCACCGGCCACCTGGAAAGCGCCGTGGCGCGAGACGTGGTGGGCGGCATCGCCGAGGGCTGCCGCCGCGCCGGATGCGCCCTCATCGGCGGCGAAACGGCGGAAATGCCCGGCCTCTACACGGGCGGCGAGTACGACCTCGCCGGCTTCTGCGTGGGCGCCGCCGAGCGCGGCACGCTGTTGAGCGGCGCCGCCGTCATGCCCGGCGACGTGGTGCTGGGCCTCGCGTCCGACGGCCTGCACGCCAACGGTTTCTCGCTGGTGCGCAAGGTCCTGGACCGGGAGAACCTGGGCCCCGACGACCCGGCGCCCTGGCAGCCGCAAACCGGGGTGGGCGAGGCCCTGCTGACGCCCACGCGCATCTACGCCCGCCCCGCCCTGGCGGCGCATCAGGCCGGCACCCTCAAGGCCCTGGCGCACATCACGGGCGGCGGCCTGGTGGAAAACGTGCCGCGCGTCCTGCCCGAGGGCATGGCCGTGGACCTGGACGCCGCCCAGTGGCCGTTGCCGCCGGAATGCCGCTGGCTGGCGGAACGCGGCGGCGTGCCCGCCGACGACCTGGTGCGGACCTTCAACTGCGGCATCGGCATGGTGGCCGTGTGCGGCCCGGGCGATTCCGAGGCGGCGGCGGACGTGTTGCGCGCCCACGGCGAGACCGTCTACACCATCGGCCGCGTCGTCGGCGAGACCGATACGGACGGCGCCCGCTGCCGCGTGCAGGGCGCGGCCGACGCCTGGGCCATCCGGTAGCAGGACACGCATGAAGACGGCCATCCTCATCTCCGGCCGGGGCAGCAACATGGAAGCCCTGCTCACGGCCGCCGCCGATCCCGATTATCCCGCCGGGATCGCCCTCGTGCTGTCCAACCGGCCCGGCGCGCCCGGCCTGGACAAGGCGGCGGCGCGCGGCATCCCCACGCTGGTGGTGGACCACAAGCAGTACGACAGCCGCGAGGCCTTCGAGGCGGCCGTGACCGACGCCCTGGCCGACGCCGGCGCCGAACTGGTGTGCCTGGCCGGCTTCATGCGGCTCCTGACGGACGGGTTCGTGGAACGCTGGCGCGATCGCCTCATCAACATCCACCCGTCGCTGCTGCCCGCCTTCCGCGGCCTGCACACCCACGAGCAGGCCCTGGCGGCGGGCGTGCGGCTGCACGGCTGCACCGTCCACTTCACCCGGCCGGCCATGGACGAGGGCCCCATCATCGCGCAGGCGGCGGTGCCCGTGCATCCCGACGACGATGCCGACACCCTGGCGGACCGCGTGCTGGCCGCCGAGCACCGGATCTACCCGCTGGCCGTGCGCCTCATCGCCGAGGGCCGGGCGCGCGTGGAAAACGAGCGGGTGCTGGTGGACGACGCCGCCATCCCGCAGACACCCCTCATCAACCCGGCAGGCTGAGACCCATGGACCGCGCCTTCTGGCTGGAACGCTGGCAGAGCAACCGCATCGGCTGGCACCTGGAGCAGGTGAACCCGCACCTCACGGCCTTCTGGGACCGCGTGGGCGCGCGCCCCGACGCCCGGGTCTTCGTGCCCCTGTGCGGCAAGAGCCTGGACCTGTACTGGCTGGCGCGGACGCGCGGTCACCGGGTGGTGGGCGTGGAGCTTTCCGAGGACGCCTGCCGCGCCTTCTATGCCGAGCACGGCCTGACGCCGGTGGTTCACAAACGGCCCCGCTTCACCCAGTTCCACGCCGCCGGGGTGGAGCTTCTGGCGGGCGACTTTTTCGACCTGGACGCCTGCACCCTGGGGCCGGTGGACGCGGTGTTCGACCGCGCCGCCCTCATCGCCCTGCCGCCGGCGCAGCGCCCCTACTACGCGGCGCACATGCAGACCCTGCTGCCGCACCGGCCGCCGGCCCTGCTCGTCGCCCTCTCCTACCCCGAGGGCCAGATGCAGGGCCCGCCCTTCTCGGTGCAGCGCGACGAGCTGGACGCCCTCCTGGGCCCGGCGCACCACCTGGCATGCCTGCGCGACTGGGACGTGCTGGAGGAGCACCCGGGCTTCCGCGACGACGGCCTGACGGCGCTCCAGGAGCGGGTGTATCTCCTGACCGGGCGGTGAAGGGGCCCGCCGACCCACACCCGCGCACCATGATGGTCCTGCGGGCTTGAGTTCCCAGCGTGCGGACGCTACAAAATTTCCGTTGAGCGTTTCAAACGGCCCGGGCCCTGAATATGTCCGAAACCTCGCCCCTGTGGCTGCAGGAAATCTCCCTGAGAAATTTCCGGGCGATCGAAAGCCTTGATTTGCCGTTGGGTAGGACGACGGTCCTGGTCGGCGCCAACGGCGCGGGGAAGTCCGCCGTTTTGGAAGCTGTTGCCATTCTTGTTTCAGATGTCATCTGTGCGATCAGCGGAACCCCAAAAAAAGCTCGTTCTATCGGTCAGAACGACTTAAAAAATAATTCTAGCAAGTGCTATATACTGTCAAAGGGGTTAGTGTATTGCAGGGAATCCACTTGGCGAAAATCTCGAAGAAGAAGCAAGAGAAAAGTAAGTGCGATAATAGATAATGTTTCTGTGGACAATGTAACGGGTATTGTTAATGATTATTTTTATGCTAGTGATGAAAATCAAATCTCATATCCGACTGCTGTCTATTACGACGTCAAACGTGCCGTCGTGGATGTTCCCTTACGCGTCCGCCAACAGGTAGGCGACGATCCCATGACGGCCTACGACGGGGCCCTGGAGCCCGGCGGCGCCGATTTCCGGAGCTTTTTCACATGGTTCCGCAAGCGGGAAGACCTGGAAAACGAACAACGCCGGGACGACCCTGCCCACACAGATGTTGCCCTGGCGGCCGTTCGGCGGGCCATCGAGGCCTTCACGGGCTTTCATGACCTGCGGGTGCGGCGCCGGCCCCTGCGCATGACCCTGAAGAAGGAATCGGGCGAGGAACTCACGGTTCAACAATTGTCGGACGGGGAACAATGCTTCCTGGCCCTCATCGGCGATCTGGCCCGGCGGCTGGCGGTGCTGAATCCGCATCTGGAAAATCCGCTGGAAGGCGGCGGGGTGGTAATGATCGACGAGATCGAGCTTCACCTGCACCCGAAGTGGCAGCGGATCATCCTGCCCAGGCTGGAAGAAATCTTCCCCAACTGCCAATTCCTGGTGACCACCCATTCGCCCCAGGTCCTGAGCCATGTGCGGGCCGAGGACGTTTGGGTATTGTATCCGGATGAAAACGGGGAAATCACCGCCGAGCAGCCGGAAATGACCTACGGCGTGGACAGCAGCCTGCTTCTGCAACAGGTGCTCGGCGTCGCGGAACGCAATCCGGAAGTCCAACGGGAACTGGACGCCCTGTTCCGGGCCATCGAGGATGAGGACCCGGAGTCGGCGCGTGCCGAGTTGGACCGCATGCGGGCCGATTACGGCGACCTGCCGCCCTTGGCGCGCGCCGAGGCCGTGTTGAACCGACGGGCGCGGGCCCAGGCATGAAACATGTCGCGAAAGGAAGCCCGCCTGCCACCTTCACGGCGTGGCTTGCCCGGACGGCGAACGACGACGGGCGCGCCTGGAACCATCTCCAGAACCCCGAAAAAGACGCCCTTTTTCACGCCCTGTTGGCCGAACAGGGCTGGATCTGTTGCTACTGTGGCCGACCGGTAGCGCGCGGCGACAGCCACATCGAGCACTTCCGGCCGCGCCGCGACTACCCCGACCGCATCTTCGACTACGGCAACCTCCACGCCTCTTGCCAGCGGGAAGGCCATTCCCGGGAACCCCGCGTGTGCGGCCACGCCAAGGGCAAGTGGTTCGACGACGTCCGGCACGTGGACCCGCAGGACCCGGCGTGCGAGCGCCGTTTCCGGTTCCTGTGGGACGGCACGATCGAGCCCGCCGACGACGGGGACACGGCGGCAAAGACCATGATCGCCGTTCTGAACCTCAACGCCCCGTTTCTGGTGAAGAACCGACAAGCGGCCATGGACGGCGTCCTGCGCGAGGACCCCGCCGACCCGTATTCGCCCATTCTGCCGACATCCAGCCTTCTCCGGGAAGCCGCCGCCAACGCCCGACCCGATGCCGAAGGCCGTCTTCCCGGCTTCGCGCACGCCGTGGCCCGCCGGGCGGAAGACGAGACGGGGCGGCCGCTCCGGTAGGGCAGGGGCGGGGCCTATCCGACAGCCCCCATGACGTGGGCGATGGCGGCGGAGACGCGGCGGATGAGCTCGTGGCACTGGAGCATGGGCTCGAAGAGTTCCCGGTGTTCCTCCTCGTAGCCCTGTTCGCGCTCCGCCCGGTAGGTGGCGGGCTCGCCGAAGGCCTCCAGGTTCTCCGACGCCGGGGCGCGCGGGAAGGCGCGGCGCAGGCTGGCCACGGCGTTCTCCACGTCCAGCGACAGCAGGCCGTTCACCACGTCCTCGATGGTCACGTCCGGCTGGCCGGAAAAGCGCGGGATGCGCGCCGCCAGGTCGTAGAGCCGGATGATCAGGGCGATGCGCACCGTGTGCAGCATGCGCAGCGTGGGGTCCATGGCGTCCATGACCTCGGGCGTCAGGGCGCGCGCCCCGCCCAGGCCCTGGAGGCCGGTCTCCAGCTCCACGGCGTCGCGCGTCAGGGTGCGCTGCACCTGGTCGAGCATGTGGTGGCGGCCGGCGTCGCCGTGGAAGCGCGACAGCCGGAGGAACTGCTCGCGCACGGTGCCGTCCGCCTCGGCGCGCGCCATGGCCAGCCAGAACTGCGGATCGAACAGGGCCGTGTAGGCGTCGAAGGCGTCCAGGTCCGACAGCCGCCAAGCGTGCGCCACCAGGGCCATGAGCTGCTGCAGCCGCGCCGAGTTGCGGTACACCTCGGCGAAGTGGTCGCGGTCCGTGGCGATGGCCGCCCCCACCCCGGAGACGGAGTTCGCCAGGAAGCCCATCTGCTGCAGGATGCCGTTGTGCGGGATGGCGCGCATCTGGCTGGGGTGGCTCTCCTCGATGCGCCCCGCCGTGTCGTGCTGGCGCTTGGCCTTGCGCGACCCGGTGGGGAAGAAGAGGTTGGGGCCATAGGCCTGGAGCAGGGCCGCGTAGGCGGGGCTGTCCATGAGGCGGTCCTGGAAGTCCTTGATGGTCAGGAAGAACTCCAGGGAATACTCCGTGTCCTCGTAGAAGTGGTCGCCGTGGCGCGTGCGCGCCGCGATGTCGCAGGCGTCGTGCGGGATGGCCAGGGCGTGTTCCAGCAGGCGGCAGGTGGTGGCCAGCGCCATTTCCGGCGTCGCCAGGAAGACGTAGCCGTCGCCCCCCTGGAAGGACAGCTCCTGCTTCACCGGGATGTCGGCGCAGGCGAAGCGGTGCCGGCTGAAGGGCGGATAGGCGTATTCCAGGCGCTGGGCGAAGCCCTCGGGATGGGCGCCGCGCCCGATGGATTCGCCGTGGGTGTCGAAAATCACCACGTCCACCCCCGTCAGGTCGAACTCGTCGCGCAGCACCTTGGCCAGCTTCACGCGCAGCCGCTCGATGGCGAGCGACGCCGCCGTCTGGCCCATGTAGCGCCCGGAATCGGAAAAGCCCGTCTGCAGACACAGCCGCCCGCGCTTTTCCACATAGGCGCGGTAGTGCTCGTTGCGCAGGAGCTCGCGCACCATGTCGTGGCCGTGGCGCAGGGCGTCTTCCGTCTCGAACAGGGGCGAGATGTCCACCCGGTCCTCGACGCCGAAGAGCTTGGCGAGATAGAGGGCCGCCAGCACGGTGAAGGCGTCGTTGCACTCGGCGATGAGGAAGCGGATGGGCGTGCGCGAGTCGGCGTAGCGCAGCATCTTGGCCACCACCATCATCAGGCGGCGGGCCGTCATGGTCTCGCCCAGGATGGAGCCGAAGTTCACCGTCACCGGCTCCACCCGGTCCAGCAGGTCGTCCAGGGCGCGCAGCACGCGGCGGCGCACGCCCGGGGCGTCCGGCGTGCTCTCCATGCCCACCTGCTTGCGCACGGCGTTGTGCACCTGCGAGGCGTTGAGGCGCACGTGGACGTGCGCCGTGGCCAGGCCGAAGTTGGCGATCTCGGCGCGCAGGACGGCGGCCTGGCGGGCCACGTCCTGATCGCCGGCCCCCTCCACCACCGGGTCCAGGAGGGCCGTCAGGCGGGCGGGGTCGGCCAGCCGGGTGTCGCGCGTGGTGGCCATGCGTTCGGCGGCGTGGACGACGGTGTCGCGCGACTCGTCCTCGATCTTGGCAAGCGCCTCGACGTCGCCGCGCAGGGTCTCCAGGGCCGTGAGCATGGTGGTCTCCAGGGTGCGCACGGCCTGCAGCACCTCGTGCGATTCCCCCTCGGCCCCGGCGGCCGCCTCGGCCAGGGCGCGCGCCGACGCCCGGTAGCGTTCGAGCTGCACCACGGCGCACGACAGCCGCATGTGCAGGGTGCGGTACCACGGAATGTCGGCGCGGCCGTCGATGTCGTAGCCCACCCAGTTGGCCACGGTCATCAGGCGCGGCGTCAGCTCGCGCCAGTACTCGGGGTAGTGTTCCGCCGCCGTCGCCACGATGGTGCCGTAGACGCGGCGCATGGCGTCCTGGACGTTGGCGATGGCCTCCTGGGCGAAATCGTGCTCGGCCTTGAGGTCCAGGCGCTGGTGGCGGCCGTGCACCTGCTCCGCCGCCGTCTCCTCCAGCGCCGCCACGCCCGCCTCGTCCAGGGGCGTGCCGCCGCGGCCGATGCCCGTGGCCAGCCGCGCCAGCACGCGCGTGAGCTCCGACGACATGCCGAAGGTGGGGTGACCCGTTACCACGATGCCCAGGAGCTCGCGCTCCACCAGGCGGCGGAAGGCCTCGAAGCCCGCCCGGCCGGAGCCGGACGATTCGGCGAAGGCGCCCACCACGGACCGGAAGGTGGCGGCGTTGGCTTCCGGACCGCACTCGCCCAGATAGTCGCGCAGCCGCCGCGCCCGGTAGCGGAAGGCGTCCAGCGTCAGCCGCTGGACGAGCTGCGGCATGGTGCCGTCCAGGTCGTGCCGGCCGGCGATGAGGGCCTGGCCCAGGTCGCGGGCGCTGCGCCGCACCGGGTTGTCGAAGGGATCGTGCGGCCGGTGGGCCAGGGTCTCCGCGATATGGTCGTAAAGGGCGTCGGCGCCGGATGCTGTCGCCTGGCGGGTCATGGCACGTCCTCCCGGCGGCTGTGGGCCTGGTGCGTCGCGGTGTCGTGTAGCACTTCACACGGGCACAGGCCAGAGGGCGGCGGCCGTGCGCACCGGGCTGTCGGATCACATCCCGGCAATGACGGGACGCGGCGGGCGCGTTACCATCGCCGGCGGCCTGCGGCGGCGCTTACGGCGGGGAGGGGGCGGTGCGGTTCCTGCTTCTGGTGATTTTCGCGGCGACGCTCATCCTGGGCGCCGGGGTGATCCGGGACGTCTGGTCCACCCTGGCCCCGGACGAAACGCGGCCCGTGCCGCGCGACCGGGCCCTGGCGGCGCGCGGCCGACCCCTCTACCGCCAGCACTGCGCCGACTGCCACGGCCCGAAGCTGGGCGGCGAGCGGCAGGCCCCCGGCGGCGCCCGGCCGGCGCCGCCACACGACGCCGCCGGCAGCACCTACGAAAAGCCCGACGCCGGGCTCCTCGCCCTCATCCGCGACGGCAAGGGGCGCATGCCGGCCTTCGGCGACACCCTCGACGCCCGGCAGCGCCGGGCGGTGCTGGCCTTCATCAAGCGGCACTGGACCAGCGCCCAGTACCAGCAGCAGTTCGTCCTGTCGCGGGCGGAATGGCAGGAACGGCTGGACGGCACGGGAGCGGACGGCGGCCGCCCGTGATCACGCCGCCCGGCTGGAGGGGCCGTTCACCAGGATGTTGTAGACGGTCTCATTGTCCTCGGCGCCGCGCAGCTTTTCGCAGACCGTGGCGTCGCGCAGCAGGCGGGACACGCGGGCGAGGGCCTTGAGGTGCTCCGCCCCCGCCTCTTCCGGCGCCAGCAGCAGGAAGACCAGGTCCACGGGTTCGTCATCCACGGCCTCGAAGTTCACCGGCCGCTCCAGGCGGGCGAAGGCGCCGTAGAGGCGGTCCAGGCTGTCCATCTTGCCGTGCGGGATGGCGACGCCGCCCCCCACGCCGGTGGAGCCCAGGCGCTCCCGTTCCTGGAGGACGTCGAAGATGGCCCGTTCGGGAAGGGCCACACGCCCGGCGGCGTGGCGGGCCAGCGCCTGCAGGGCCTGTTTCTTGCTGGTCACGCCGAGGTCCGTATAAACGTCCTCGAGACCGAGCAGGTCGGCGATATCCATTCCGCGGCACTCCCTGACGACCGGCGCTACGGCACCTGGGGATCGATCCAGCCGACGTTGCCGTCGGGCCGGCGATAGACCACGTTGAGACGGTCGTTGCCCGCGTTGCGGAACATGATCGCGGGTTCCGCGCCGAGGTCCAGGCGCATGACGGCGTTCTCCACCGTGCATACCGGGATCTCCCCCGGCGTCTGGGCGATGACGACGGGGTTGTCGGCCTCCGGATAGGGGGTTCCGGGCGGCGCCTCCGTCTCCGCCCCTGTCTCCGTTTCCGCCCCTGTCTCCGTTTCCGCCCCTTCCGCCGGCCCCGGCGCGGCGGGGCCCTCCAGGACGTACTCGTGGGCGGGCAGCGTCTCGCCGCCGCCCTTGACGTGCTCGCGCAGGCGTTCCTTGTAGCGCCGGAGCTGCTTGCCCACGCGGTCCAGCGCCCCCTCGAACGCCGTGTAGGCGTCGGGCCCCTGGCCGGTGCCGCGCACGTCCAGGCCGCGGTCGGCGTGCACCGTCATGTCGCAGCGGAAGAAGTAGGCCTCGCGCGTGAAGGCCACCGTGGCGTTCGTGGCCTTGTCGAAGTACTTGTGAACGACGGCCGGGACCTGCTGCTCCACATGGGTGCGGAGCGCCTGGCCGACGTCCATCTGCTTGCCGGTCGTGGAAACCCGCATGATGTCACCCTTGGAAAGGTCCGGCTCTCCGGGCCGGGACGCCCCCTTGCGGGGAGGGGGGCCGGCAGCGTTCGAGCCGATAGAGGCGCGACGCTAGGCGTGGCCCGCGATGGTGTCAAGCTTGCTCTTCACGCCCTCAGCCGCTTCTGCCGCTTGCGCTTCACGGACGACGGAATGTTCATGGATTCCCGGTACTTGGCCACCGTGCGCCGGGCCACGTCGATGCCCTCGCTCTTGAGGATGGCCACCAGGCGATCGTCGGACAGGACGCTGTCCGGCGCCTCGTCGTCGATGAGGGTGCGGATGCGGTGGCGCACCGACTCCGCCGAATGGGACTCGCCGTCGGCCCCGGCGACGGCCTGGGTGAAGAAATACTTGAGCTCGTAGATGCCGCGCGGCGTCAGGATGTACTTGTTGGCCGTCACGCGGCTCACGGTGCTCTCGTGCAGGTCCACGGCCTCGGCGATGTCGCGCAGGATCAGGGGCTTGAGCGCCTGCACCCCGTGGCGGAAGAAGGCGTCCTGCTGGCGCACCAGTTCGCTGGCCACCTTGAGGATGGTCTGTGCCCGCTGGTGCAGCGCCTTCACCAGCCAGTTGGCGGACTGAAGCTGTTCGTTGAGATACTGCCTGGCATCGCCCGAAGCGTTGCCGCTCACCTCGGCGTAGTAGGTGTTGTTCACCAGCACGCGCGGCAGGGTGTGGGGGTTCAGCTCCACGGCCCAGCCGCCGCTGGCGGGATCGGGCCGCATGAGGACGTCGGGCGCCACGGGCTGCGCCGACTCGCCGCCGAAGGCGAGCGCCGGCTTGGGGTCGAGGCTGCGCCCCTCCGCCACCATGTCGGCGAGATCCTCGGAATCCACGCCGCAGCGGCGGGCCAGCGTCTGGTAATCGTGCCGGCCCAGGAGGTCCAGGTTGTCCAGGAGGGTGCGCATGGCCGGGTCGAGGCGATCGCGGTCGGCGAGCTGGAGCGCCAGGCACTCGGGCAGGTCGCGGGCGAACAGCCCGGCCGGGTCGAACTGCTGGCACCGCTCGAGCACCGCCTCCACCTGCGCCACGGGGCAGTTGAGCTGTTCCGCCACGGCGTCCAGGGCGCCCGCCACGTAGCCCGCCTCGTCCAGGAGCTCCACCAGCCGCGAGGCGATGAGGCGGTCCCCCGGGTCGGGGAAGGTCATGTTCACTTGGCTCTCCAGGTGCTCGCGCAGGGTGGTGGCGCCCGAGACGGTCTGTTCCAGGCCGGGCATCTCGTCGTCGAAATCGCGCCGGCCGCCGCCGCCCCAGTCGTCGAACGCCGTGTCGAAGCCGCCGTCGGCCTGCGCCGGCGCTTCCGCCGTCCCGGCGTCGGTGGGGCTGTCGTTGGTCCAGGTGTTGTCGTCCTCGACGTCCAGGGGGGCGTCCGCCTGGCCGGCCACGGGCTCCACCAGGTGGGCCGTCTCCGCCCCGTTGGCGCCGTCCACGCCGGCCTGGGCCGCATCCGCCTCCAGCGCCTCGGACACGGCGCTGTCCGCCTCGTCGTCGCCGTCGGCGCGCTCCAGGAGCGGGTTGCGCTCCAGCTCCTGTTCCACGTAGGCGGCCACTTCCAGGTTGTTGAATTGCAGCAGCTTGATGGCCTGCTGCAACTGGGGGGTCATGACAAGCTGCTGGGATTGCCGGATGTCCAGCCGGGGTGCCAGCATCATGTCGCTCCCTGTTCCCGCACGCCGCTACAGGCTGAACCGCTCGCCCAGGTAGACGCGCCGGACGTCCTGATGGGCGACGATGTCCGAGGGCGGCCCCTCCATGAGCACCGACCCTTCGTGCAGAATATACGCGCGGTCGATGATGTCCAGGGTCTCACGGACGTTGTGGTCGGTGATGAGCACCCCCAGGCCGCGCGCCTTCAGGTGTGTCACCAGCTCGCGGATGTCGCCCACGGCGATGGGGTCGATGCCGGCCAGCGGCTCGTCCAGCAGGATGTAGTGCGGCTGCGACGCCAGCGCCCGGGCGATCTCCACGCGGCGGCGCTCGCCCCCGGAGAGGGACAGGGCGGGCGCCTTGCGCAGGTGGCCGATGGCGAACTCGCCGAGAAGGGCGTCGAGCTGCGCCTCCTGCTGCTCGCGGTCCGCCAGGATCATCTCCAGCACCGCGCGTAGGTTGTCCTCCACGGAAAGGCCGCGGAAGATGGAGGCTTCCTGGGGCAGATAGCCCAGGCCCAGGCGGGCCCGGCGGTACATGGGCAGGCCGGTGATCTCCTGGCCGTCCAGCCAGATGCGCCCGGTGTCGGGGGTGACGAGCCCCATGACGCAGTAGAAGGAGGTGGTCTTGCCGGCCCCGTTGGGGCCCAGCAGGCCCACGGCCTCGCCGCGTTTGAGATTCATGTCCACGCCGCGCAGGACCTGCCGGCGCTTGAACCGTTTGCCCAGGTCCTCGGCCCACAGGCCACTGTTGTCGGCGACCAGCCGGGGGCCGTCGCCGTCCGCCGGGACCCGCGAATCGCCGCTCATTCGTCGTCCCCTCCCCCCGTTCGGGACGCATCCGGCGCCTTTCCGGCGTCCCTGTCGTCACGCGGCGCCAGGAGGCCGCGCACCCGGGGCGCCTTTTCCCCGGCGCGATCGCCCGCCTCGCCGGGCGGCACCGGATACAGCCGGCTCACACCGGTCTTCATGTTGATCACGGCGTAGGCGCCGTTGAGCTGGCTCTCGCCCTGGGTGACCCGGACGTTGCCGGCCAGGGTGGCCATCCGCTTCTGCGGGTCGTAGGCGCCGCGCTCGCCGCGGGCAATGTTGCCGTTCGTTTTTACCACGACGTGCCCCCGGGCGTCCATGCGGTCCGTGCGGCGGCCGTTCGGCCCGTCGGTCATGTGGGCGACGAGGTGGTCGCCGCGCACGGTACCGTCAGGCCCTTTGGACACGGCATCGCCGAAGGCGTCCACGCGCCGGATGACGCGCTTGCCGGCGTCGTTCTCCCGGAAACGCGCCGTGAGCACGTCGCCCGTGAGGGTGCCGCGGTCGCTTTCCATGCGGGCATCGCCGCGCGCCACCGCCATTTCGCGCTTTTCCCAATACTCCAGGCTGTCGCGCGCCGTCACCACCTGGTCGGGCGTTTCCAGGCGCAGCTTTTTGCCGTGCAGCACCATGACGCCCTTGTCCACATCGTACACGCCGCTGTCCCCGAAGGCCGTGGCGCGCTCCGAGCGGACCACCACGTCGCCCTCGGCCTCCAGGCGGTGCACCCGCGTCTCGCCCTTGTCGGTGCGGCGGTAGTGGGCGGTGAGAACGTCGCCGTTGACGGTGACGTCGCCGCGCTCGGCCCGCGCGTTGCCGCGGGCGATGAAGACACGTTCCTCGCGGCGCCATTCCACGCCCCGGTTGGCGTCGATGGCGATGGGCGCGTCGCCGCTCCGCCCGAAATCGAAGGCGTGCGCCGGCCCGCCGGCGGCTGCCAGCGCCAGCAGGCAGAGGGCAATGCGGGCCGCCGCGCGCCTCATGATCCGCCGCCTCCCGTGTCGGCGTGCAGGAGAACGTGGCTCTTCCCGGTGAAGATGACGGTGTTGCCGCGGTCGCGCACGCGGAACCCTTCGCCGCGCGCCCGGCCGAAGGGGCCCTGGGCCCGCGTCTCACGGTCGCCCTCGGCGCGCCTGGCGTCAAGATGGACCCGGGCGTAGGGCGTGTGCACCTCGTAGCCCTTGTCGTGATAGAGGGTCACCTTGCCCATGAGGTCGAGGGTCTTGGTGTCCTTGTTGTACAGGCCACTGCGGGCATCGACGATCATCCAGCCGTCGTTGTTGAGGGCGATGTCGCCCTTGGGCGCGCTGAGGGACACCAGGGCGCCGTCGTTGCCCACCTGATCGGCCTTGTCGGCGGTCACGGTATAGGAGCGCTTGTTGTCGTCCGTGCCCAGATAGCGGGCGTTCACCAGTTCCGGGCGGCTGGCAGTCCCGCCGCCCCCGCCGGAGAAGCCCAGCCGGAAACCGGCCGCCTGCTCCTGCAGGCGCGGCCACAGCACCACCACGCCGATGAGGCCCACGGCGAGCGCCGGCAGCACCACCTTCATGGCGGTGACGAAGCGGCTGTAGCGCGTGCCGCCGGCCCGCTGCTGGCCGTTTTCGGGGCGGGGGGCGGCGCCGGCCCGGGCCGTCAAGGCGCCTCTCCCGCGCTCATGCCACCCCCGCGCGCAGGCAGTCGTGGATGTGCAGGATGCCCTGCGGCCGGCCCGCCTCGTCGGGCACGAAGAGGCTGGTGATGGCCGTGGTGTTCATGGCGTGCAGGGCCTCGGCGGCCAGGGCGTGATCGTCGATGGTGCGCGGGTTGGCCGTCATGACCTCCCCCGCCGGGCGGCCCAGAAGGTGGGCGTCCATGTGGCGGCGCAGGTCGCCGTCGGTGATGACGCCGGCGAGTCGCCCCGCGGCGTCCACCACGCCGGCACAGCCGAAGTGCTTGGCCGTCATCTCCAGAAGCGCCTCGCTCATGGGCGTGTCGGTGGCGACCCGGGGGACCTCGTCGCCCCTGTGCATGAGGTCGCACACCCGGAGGAGCTGCTGGCCCAGCCGGCCGCCGGGATGGAAGAGCTGGAAGTCCGCCGCCGTGAAGTCCTTGCCCTCCAGGAGCGCCACCGCCAGGGCGTCGCCCAGGGCGAGGGCCATCGTGGTGGAGGTGGTGGGCGCCAGGCCCATGGGGCACGCCTCGGCGAACCCCGGCAGGACCAGCGCGGCGTCGGCGGCGTCGGCCAGGGTGGAGCGCCGGCGCGCCGTGAGCGCCACGAGCGGAATGGCGAAGCGCCGGGTGTAGGCGATGATGTCGGAAAGCTCGGCCGTCTCCCCGGAATTGGACAGCGCCAGCACGGCGTCCTCGCGGGCGATCATGCCCAGGTCGCCGTGGCTCGCCTCGCCGGGGTGGACAAAGAAGGCGGCCGTGCCCGTGGAGGCCAGGGTGGCGGCGATCTTGCGGGCGATGTGCCCGCTCTTGCCCATGCCCGTGACCACCACCCGGCCGTTCAGGCCCCCCAGGAGGGCAAGCGCCTGCTCGAAGCCGCCGTCGAGATGGGCGGCGACGCGTTCCAGGGCCTCGGCCTCCGTGCGCAGGACGCCGCGGCCGGTGGCCAGGCCGCCGGCGGCGGGCGCCGGGGCGGGGGTGTCGGCGTGGCGTGTCACTCGATCCGCGTTTCCCGACCGTTGCGGCGCGTGGTTCGTCCCGGATTATGAAACCCGAACCGCGCGCGATCAACGTCCGCCTGGAGCGTTTTCCGACCGGACAGGATCGGAAAACGCTCTCAGGGCGCGACGGCGCCCCGCCCCGGTCAGGGGCGGGAGCCTGCGTGGCGACTGAACGCCCGTCCAGACGGGCCGCGCCCGTTTGGACGGAAAAGGCTTCAGTGGGCGAAGATGTCCTCGTCCTGCCAGCCGGCGATGTCGAGGGTGGCCTGCCAGGGCAGGAAGTCGAAGCACGCCCCGGCCATGCGGCGGCGTCCCTCGCGCTCCAGCAGCCCCTCCAGCCGGCCCCACAGGGCGTGCAGGTGCAGCACGTCGGACGCCGCGTAGGCCACCTGCTCCTCCGTCAGCCCGGGCGCGCCCCAGTCCGAGGTCTGCTGCTGCTTGGACAGTTCCACGCCCAGGAGGTCGCGGCACAGGTCCTTGAGGCCGTGCTTGTCCGTGTTGGTGCGCGCCAACTTGGAGGCGATCTTGGTGCACACCACGGGCCGGCACGCCACCCCCAGGTTGGCCTGGAGCACGGCCACGTCGAAGCGGGCGAAATGGAAGATCTTGAGCACCCGCTCGTCCTCCATGAGCGCCTTCAGGTTGGGCGCCTCGCCCGGCCCGTGGGGGAAGTGCACCACGTGCGCGTCGCCGTCCCCCGCCGACACCTGGACCACGCACAGCCGGTCCCGGTGCAGTTTCAGGCCCATGGTCTCGGTATCCACCGCGACCGCGCCGCCCGGGTCGAAGCCCGCGGGAAGATCGCCTTCGTGCAGATGATTGGCCACGGTGCTGCCTCGCGCTATGGCATGCGGTAAAGGGGCGGGACAAAGACATGCCGGCGGAAAGGCGCCGGCGCGAAAAGGGACAAAAAGAATGGTGCCCAGGAGAAGACTCGAACTTCCACGGCCGAAAGGCCACAGGTACCTGAAACCTGCGCGTCTACCAGTTCCGCCACCTGGGCACATCGGCCGGCGGGGACCGCCCGCCCGGCCGACACCCCTTGATCTACACACGCGCCCCGGCGCTGTCAAGGGCCCGGCTTGCCGGCGGTCCCGGTGGCGCGCCGGAGCCTTTTCACCCCCCCTCGCCCGTGCCGTTGAGCAGGGCTTCCAGGCGCGCCGTTTCCTCGGCGAGGAGTTCGCCGGCGCGTTTCTCCATGGCGCGGTAGTGGTCCAGGATGGCGCGGCCGGCATCGGTGAGACGCGTGCCGCCGCCGCGCCGGCCGCCGCCCGCCTTTTCCACCAGCGGCTTCGCGGCGTGCTGGTTCATGTGGTCGATGAGGACCCAGGCGCGCCGGTAGGACATGCCCATGCGCCGCGCCGCCGCCGAGATGGAGCCCGTCTCCGCCACGGCCTCCAGCAGGTCCATGCGGCCGGGGCCCACGTCCAGGTCCGGCCCCACCGTGAAGCGCAGGCGCAGCCGGACGGCGCGCGCCCCGTTGCCGGCGGCCCCGGTCATCGGCGGCGGTCGCCGTCGATGGCGGCCAGCAGGGCCGCCTGCGTGGGTTCTTCCGCCACGCGCACCGTCCTGAACGGCAGGTCGGCGAGGCGCTCCGCCACGTTGGGGCTCAGGGCGTAGGCGGTGATGTCGTGCAGGCAGCCCATGTGCGGCGCCGCCACGTCGGCGAAGGTGGCCGCCGTGCGGGGCGAGTAGAACAGCGCCATGGTGATGCGCCCGGCGGCCAGGGCATCGGCGGCGCGCCGGCTGAGCGCGCGCACGGGCGCCGCCTCGTAGAGCACCTGGCGCGCCACGGTATAGGCCGCCAGGCTGCCCGCCAGGTCGCCCGCCGTGGCCGAGCCGGCCACGTGCAGAAGCGCGCCGTCGGCCGGGTCCAGGCGGCGGCGCACCAGGTCGGCCAGGGTGTGCACGTTGCCGCCGGCGCTCTCCACGTTGATGAAGCCGTGGTCCTCGGCGGCACGCGCCGTGGCGTCGCCCACGGCCAGCACGGGTGTTTCCCGGTCGGCCGTGCGGAAGCCCAGCGCCCGGGCGCCGTTGGCGCTCGTCAGGAGGACCGCCTGATACGACTCCATGTCGATTTCCGGACCCGGCAGGTTGGTGATCTCCAGCATGGGCTCGATGAGCGAGTCGATGCCCCGCTCCCACAAGGCGTCGGCCAGGGGCCCGGCATCCTCGCGCGGGCGGGTGATGAGGGCGCATTCCTGGTCCATGGCGGTCCCCCTTTCGTCCTGGCTGCGGCCACCCCCCGGGGCCGCTCACGCCCCGGGCAGAAGCTCGGGCGCGTCGCGCCGTATGGCCCAGCCGGCGTCACGGCCCAGGGGCTCGGCGTCGGCCGCCGCCCCCTCCCGTTCGGCCCGCACCACGCGGCTGCCGTCCTCGGCGCCCAGCAGCCCGCGGAAGCGCACGCGGCCGCCGGCCATTTCCGCCAGCCCGGCGATGGGCGTGCGGCACGAGCCGTCCAGCACCTCCAGGAAGGCCCGCTCGGCCGTCACGGCGGCGGCGCTGGCGCGGTCGTCGAGGGGCGCCAGGCGCTCCAGCACGGCCGTGTCGTTGGCGCGGCAGGCGATGCCCACCGTGCCCTGGGCGCACGCCGGCAGCAGCACGTCCGGGTCGAGCGCCGCCGTGGCGGCGTGCGCCATGGCCAGCCGGCGCAGGCCGCCGTAGGCGAGCAGCGTCGCCGCCGCCTCGCCGTCCTCCAGCTTGCGCAACCGGGTGTGCACGTTGCCGCGGAAGGTCTCCACGCGCAGGTCCGGGCGGCGGTCCAGCACCTGGGTGCGCCGCCGCAGGGAGGCGGTGCCCACCACGGCGCCCCCGGGCAGGGCGTCGAGCGATTCGGCCACGGGACTGATGAAGGCATCGCGCGGGTCCTCGCGTTCCAGCACGGCGCCCAGGGCGATGCCGTCGGGCAGCCACGTGGGCACGTCCTTCATGGAATGCACGGCGATGTCGATGCGGCCGTCCAGCAGCGCTTCGTCCAGTTCCTTGGTGAACAGGCCCTTGCCGCCCACCTCGGCGAGCGGCCGGTCCTGGACCGTGTCGCCGGTGGTCTTGATGACGACCGTTTCCAGGGCGGTCCCGTCCGCCAGGTCGGGGTGGCTGGCGGCGAGGCCGCGGGCGGCGGCATCCGCCTGGGCGCGGGCCAGGGGGGAGCCGCGCGTGCCGATTCTGAGGCGCGGGGTGTCGTTCATGCCCCGTTTGTACCGCGTGCGGCCGGGCGCCGAAAGGGGCCTTGCGCCACGGCGCCCGTGTCCCTAACCTGTGCGCCAACCGGCCCGGGCCGAAAAGCGAACCATCAAGAAACGAAAGATTGTGCCATGGGTTACCGTGTCGCCGTCGTGGGAGCCACCGGCAACGTTGGCTGGGAGATGCTCCAGCTCCTGGACGAGCGGGAATTTCCCGCCGACCAGATCCACGCCGTCGCCTCCTCCCGCTCCGCGGGCCAGCAGGTGACCGTGGGCGAGGACCGCGTGCTCACCATCGAGGACCTGGACACCTTCGACTTCTCGCGGGTGGACATCGTGCTGTCCTCGCCGGGGGCCAGCGTGTCCAAGGAATTCGCCCCGCGCGCCGCCGAGGCGGGCGCCGTGGTGGTGGACAACACCTCCCACTTCCGCATGGACCCGGACGTGCCCCTGGTGGTGCCGGAAGTGAACCCGGAGGCCATCGCCGGCTATACGAAGAAGAACATCATTGCCAATCCCAACTGCTCCACCATCCAGATGGTGGTGGCGCTCAAGCCGTTGCACGACAAGTACGGGCTGACCCGCTGCGTCGTCTCCACCTACCAGTCCGTGTCCGGCTCCGGTAAGGAGGCCATGGACGAGCTGTTCGAGCAGACGCGCGGCATCTACACCAACCAGCCCGTCCACGAGACCAGGAACAAGTTCACCAAGCAGATCGCCTTCAACTGCATCCCCCACATCGACGCCTTCATGGACGACGGCTCCACGAAGGAGGAGTGGAAGATGGTGGCGGAGACCAAGAAGATCATGGACCCGCAGATCCGGGTCGCCGCCACCTGCGTGCGCCTGCCCATCTTCATCGGCCACGGCGAATCGCTGAACCTGGAGTTCGACAAGCCCGTGGACGAGAACGACGCGCGCGAGCTGCTGCGCGAATCCGAAGGCATCTCCGTGGTGGACCACCGCGTGGACGAGGGCTACGTCACGCCCGCCGAGGTCCCCGGCGAGGACCCCGTGTTCATCAGCCGCATCCGCCAGGATTCCACGGTGGAGAACGGCCTCGCCATGTGGGTGGTGGCCGACAACCTGCGCAAGGGGGCGGCGCTCAACACCGTCCAGATCGCCGAACGGCTGGTGCAGGACTACCTGAAATAGGGAGGGGCCGCCGCGTCATGTTTCGAGGCCGGGCCTTCGGCCCGGCACCTCAACATGACGGAACCCGGCGGTCCGTTGTCGCGTCGTCTTGGGGTGGCGCGCTCCATCACGGAGCGCGCCCTCGGAAGACGTCGTTACGTAAGCGCCGCGAGGCCGGGCCTTCGCCCGGGACCTCAACATGACGGAACCCGGCGGTTCGTTGTCGCGTCGTCTTGAGGTGGCGCGCTCCGTCACGGAGCGCGCCCTCGAAAGACGTCGTTACGTAAGCGCCGCACAGAAGCGCTGGATGCGCTTGCACGCCTCTTCCAGGGATTCCGTCGCCAGGGCATAGGACACCCGGAAGCACGGCGACAGGCCGAAGGCCGCGCCGGGCACGGCCGCCACGCCCTCGCTTTCCAGAAGCGTGGAGACGAACGTGGAATCGTCCTCGATCCGCGTGCCGTCGGGGGCCGTCTTCCCGATGGCGCCGGCGCACGAGACGTAGACGTAGAACGCCCCCTGCGGTGTGGGGCACGACAGGCCGTCGGCCTCGTTGAGCATGCGCACGGCGATGTCGCGGCGCTCGCGGAAGATGGCGTTGCGCTCGGCGATGATCTCCTGCGGCCCCTCCAGGGCCGCCACCGCCGCCGCCTGGCTGACGGAGCAGGCGTGCGTGGAGGACTGCGACTGCACCTTGTTCATGGCCTGGATGAGCTCTTCCGGCCCGCCGGCGTAGCCCACGCGCCAGCCGGTCATGGCATAGGCCTTGGACACGCCGTTCACCGTGAGGGTGCGGTCGTACAGCCGGGGCTCCACCTGGGCCGGGGTGACGAACGCGAAGCCGTCGTAGGTAAGGTGCTCGTACATGTCGTCGGTCATCACCCAGACATGGGGATGGCCCAGGAGCACCTCGGTGAGGGCCTTCATCTCGTCGTGACTGTAGGCGGCGCCCGTGGGGTTGTTGGGGCTGTTGAGGATGACCCACTTGGTGCGCGGCGTAATGGCGTTGTCGAGGGCCTCCGGGGTGAGCTTGAAGCCCGTGCTCTCGGGGCATTCCACGGGGCGCGGCTCGCCCTCCGCCAGCTTCACCATGTCCGGATAGGACACCCAGTAGGGCGCCGGGATGATCACCTCGTCGCCGGGGTCCACGGTGGCCATGATGGCGTTGTAGAGCACCTGCTTGCCGCCGCAGCCCACGGTAATCTGCGCCGGCGTGTATTCCAGGCCGTTGTCGCGCTTGAACTTGTCGGCGATGGCGCGGCGCAGCGCGGGCGTGCCCGCCACCGGGGTGTAGCGGGTCTCGCCGCGCTCCATGGCGTCCTGCGCGGCGCGGCGGATATGCCCGGGCGTGTCGAAATCCGGCTCGCCGGCGCCCAGGCCGATGACGTCGCGCCCGGCGTTGCGCAGCTCATTGGCCTTCTGCGTCACCGCGATGGTGGGCGACGGCTTGATGCTCGAAAGGCGCTTGGCGGTAATGCCCATGACGGACCCCCCTGCTGGCGTCTGTTGTTATGACCGGCAGGGACGTTAGGGCAGGCGGGCCGGCCGTGCAACCGGCGCGCCGGGGGCGCGAGCGCCCCGTGTCAGGCGTGCCCGGCGGCGCCCGAGAGCATGCTCACGTCCACGCCCAGCTTGCCCAGCGCCCGCTGCCACTTGGTCTCCAGGGCCGAGGAGAAGATCAGGTCGGGGTCGGCGGGCGCCACCAGCCAGGCGTTGTCGCGCAGTTCCTGGTCGAGCTGGCCGGCGTTCCAGCCGGCGTAGCCCAGCGCCAGCAGGCTGCGGCGCGGGCCGCGTCCCTCCACCATGGCCTTCAGGATCTCGATGGAAGCGGTAAGGGCGATGCCGTCCGCCACGGGCATGGTGGATTCGTGCTGGTAGTCCGTGGTGTGCAGGACGAAGCCGCGCCCCGTCTCCACCGGGCCGCCGGCGTGCACCTCGATGTCGGGCACGGCGCCCGATCCCTCGATGTCGAGCTGCTCCACCACGTCGCTGAACGCGACGTTCTCCATGGAGCGATTGATGATGAGGCCCATGGCGCCCTCGTCGGAGTGGGCGCACACGTAAACCACCGTCTGCTCGAAACGGGTGTCGCCCATGCTGGGCATGGCGATGAGAAGGGAGCCGGCCAGATAGCCTTCGGTTCCGTGCATGGGGATGATTGCGTCCTCTGTCCGGGAGGTGTTTCGGCGACTTTACGCCCGGCCGCCCCGCACCGTCAAACGGCCCGGGGGCGCTTAACGCGCCGGCCGTGGCGTGGCATCCTGGCTGGCGTGCTGGCGGGAGCGCGGGAGGCGGGCCATGAGCACCACCGCGGGCGACAGGGCCATCGCCGACCGGCGCAGCTACAGCGCCGGCACCGTCCTGTTCCGGCAGGGCGAGGCGGGCGACGTGGCCTACATGATCGAATCCGGCAGCGTGCGGCTGGTCCAGGAGGTGGACGGCCACCCGGTGGAACTCGCCGTCCTGGGGCCGGGCGGCATCTTCGGCGAAATGGCCGTGATCGACCCGGCGCCCCGCATGGCCACGGCCGAGGTGGTGCGCAACGCCGTCCTGGTGCGCATCCCCGCCGCCGCCTTCCAGGCGCACCTGAAGACGCTCGACAATTTCATGCACGGCGTCATCCGCGTGCTCATCAACCACCTGCGCACGGCCCACCGCGTTCACGGCGCGGCGGCCGGCACCGGCGCCGCCGAGGGCACGGGCGCCACCACCGAGGACACGGTGGCCGCCCTGGTGCGCCACACCCACGACGTGGTGCGGCGCATCGACCCGGAGACGGAGAACCCGGAAATCACGGCGCGGCTGGAGGAACTGGAACGCGTGGTCACCGGGCTGCGCGATGCCCTGGCGCGCGAGCCCGATCACGCGGGCGGTTCCGCTTGACGGGGCGGGCGGCCCCTGGTGCGATACGGTCCATGCGCCCCGCGACCCTTCTCGCCGTCCTTCTCCTCGCCCTGTTCGCCGTCCGGCCGGCGGCCGCCGCCACGCAGTCGGCCTGGGCGGAGAATCCCAACGCCGGCGCCGCCGTGCGCCTCATCGCCGCCACCACCGGAACCGGCGAGCGCGCCAGCCTGCGCGCCGGCCTGCAATTCCGCCTGGACAAGGGATGGAAGGTCTACTGGCGGGAGGCGGGCACGGCCGGCTACCCGCCGCGCCTGGACTGGGGCGACTCGCGCAACCTGGCATCCGCCGACATGCGCTGGCCCATGCCGGAACGCTTCACGGTGCTGGGCGTGCAGAGCATCGGCTACGCCGGGGACGTGGTCTATCCCCTGGCCCTCAAGCCGGAAACGCCGGGCGCCCCCCTGCGCCTGCGGGCGCACGTGCGCTATCTGGCATGCAAGGAGGTGTGCGTGCCGGGCGAGGCGGACCTCGCCCTGGACCTGCCGGCCGGGCCGGCCGAAGCGTCGCCGCACGCCCACACCATCGAGCGCTGGCTGAACCGCGTCCCCGGACGGGGCACGCGCGCCGGCCTCGCCGTGCAGCGCGTCGCCGCCGGCGGCAAGGGCGAGCACCTGCGCGTGGTGGCCACGGCGGAAAAGGCGTTCGACGATCCCGATCTCTTCGTCGAGGGGCCGGACAAACTGGCCTTCGGGGTGCCGGAAACCACCGTCGAGGCGGGCGGCCGGCGCGCCGTGTTCCGCGTGCCGGTGCGCGTCACCGGCGGCAGGAAGGCCAGACTCGCCGGCCGCACCCTGACCCTCACCCTGGTGGACGCGCCGCGCGCCCTGGAGACGCGGCGGCACGTCACCCGGTCCGGTACCGTGGCGGCGGACACGGACCATGCCCCGGCTTTCGCCACGGTGCTGGGCTTCGCTTTGCTGGGCGGGCTGATCCTCAACATCATGCCGTGCGTGCTGCCGGTGCTGTCCATCAAGCTGCTGTCGGTGATCGGCATGGGCGGCGCCGAACGGCGCGGCGTTCGGCTGGCCTTCCTGGCCTCGGCGGCGGGCATCGTCGCCACCTTCCTGGTCATGGGCGGCGCCCTGGCGGGGCTCAAGACGGCGGGGGCGGCCATCGGCTGGGGCATCCAGTTCCAGCAGCCACTGTTCCTGGTCTTCCTCGCCACCATCGTGGTGCTCTTCGCCTGCAATCTCCTGGGGCTCTACGAAATCCCCCTGCCCCGCTTCCTGGCGGCGGCGTCGTCGGGCCACGGGACGCCGCACTCCCTGGCCGGGCACGCCCTGTCGGGCGCCTTCGCCACCCTGCTGGCGACGCCGTGCTCGGCGCCCTTCCTGGGCACGGCCGTGGGCTTCGCCCTGTCGCGCCAGTGGCCGGAGATCCTGGCCGTTTTCGGCGTGCTGGGCGTGGGCATGGCGGTGCCCTACTTCCTGGTGGCCGCCGTGCCCATGCTGGCGACGCACCTGCCGCGCCCCGGCCCGTGGATGACCTGGGTGCGGCGCGTGCTGGGCCTGGCGCTGGTGGCCACGGCGGCGTGGCTGCTGTGGGTGCTGGCCGGCGTGGCGGGCCGCCTGGGCGCCGGGAGCGTGGCCCTCGCCCTGCTCCTCGCCGTGGGCCGCCTGGGCCTGGCCGCGGGGACGCACGGCTGGCGGCGCTACGCCGCCGGCGCGGTGACGGCCCTCCTGCTGGCGGCCGCCTTCTGGGTGCCGGAGAGCCGCTTCGCCGACGCCGCCGGGCCGCCCAGCGTCCATCCCAAGGCGGACAAGGGCGCCCTCGACTGGCGGGCCTTCCGGCCGGCGCGCATCGACACCCTGGTGGACGAGGGGCACGTGGTGCTGGTGGACGTGACGGCGGACTGGTGCCTGACGTGCCAGGTGAACGAGGCCAACGCCCTGCACGACAAGGCGGTGGTGAGCCGCCTCAAGCGGCCGGACGTGGCCCTCATGCGGGGCGACTGGACACGACCGGACCAGCGCATCGCCGACTACCTGGCCCGGTTCAACCGCTACGGCATTCCCTTCAACGCCGTCTACGGCCCGGGGGTGAGCGAGCCCATCCTGCTGCCGGAGGTGCTGACGCCGTCGCGGGTGCTGGAAGCGGTGGCGCGGGCCAGCCGGTGAGGTCGGGCAGGCCGGGGGGGGTCACCCCCGGTGGTACGGATGCCCCTGGAGGATCATCTGGGCGCGGTAGAGCTGTTCGGCGAGCATGGCGCGCACCAGCATGTGGGGCCACGTCATGGGCCCCAGGGAAAGGCGCAGGTCGGCCGCGCGCAGGACCGCGTCGGCGTGGCCGTCGGCACCGCCGATGAGGAAGGCCGCGGCCGGCACGGCGTCCACGCGCCAGGCGTCCAGGGTTTCGGCGAAGGCCTCGCTGGTGAGGGCCCGGCCCCGTTCGTCGAGGGCCACGGTGGCGGCGTTGGGGGGGCGCGCCGCCAGCAGCCGCTCGCCCTCGTCGGCCACGCCCTTGTTCCGGGCGGGGATTTCCCTGAGCTCCAGGGCCCACGGCGAGCGGTCGGCGTAGGTGTGGAACAGGGCCGCCCCGGGATCGCCCTTGCGGGCGCGCCCCACGGCGGCCACCAGCAGCCGCACCTCAGGCGCTCACGGCGTCCGCCGCGCCCTCGCCGGCCTCCGCGGGGCCGGCCCACATGCGCTCCAGGTTATAGAACTCGCGCACCTCGGGCCGGAAGACGTGCACCAGCACGTCGCCCGCGTCGATGAGCACCCAGTCCGCCTGCTCCTGGCCCTCCATGGCCAGGGGGCTTACGCCGTGGTCCTTGAGGGTCTGGTGCAGGTTCTCGGCGATGGCCGAGACGTGCTTCCCCGAGCGGCCGGAGGCCACGATCATGGTGTCGGCGAAGCTGGTCTTGCCCCGCAGGTCGATGACGGTGACGTTCTCCGCCTTGTCGCCGTCGAGGGAATCCTGCGCCATCCGGCTGATCTCGGCGCCGGTCAGCGTGCGGCCTGCCGTATCGCCCGTTTCACTCTCCATATGCGGTCCTGACGTCATGGTGGTGTCGGCCCAGCGCCCGCAGGCGCGTTCCGGATTCGCGGTGCAGCGGGATGCGCAGGAAGACCCACGCCGGCGGCGCGGCATCGGCCAGCGTCGTGGCCTCCGAAGACCGCAGCCGGTGGCGGGCGAACCGCTGCGCCGCCTTGCCGGTGGCCGCCCGCAGAGAATAGGACGGACGCGCCAGCACCGCAATGGGGATGCTGTGGAACAGCCCGCCCCAGTCGCGCCAGCGCGGCACCTGGATGAGGTTGTCGGCCCCCATGAGCCAGACGAAGGCGGCGCGCGGAAAGCGCCGCCGCAGGGCGCGCACGGTGGCCACCGTGTAGCGCGTGCCCAGCGCCTGCTCCAGGGCCGTGACGCACACGGCGGGATGGCGCACCACGGCGCGGGCCGTGGCCAGCCGCTCCGCCAGGGGCGCCATGCCCGCCGCCGGCTTGAGGGGATTCTGCGGCGCCACCAGCCACCACACCTCGTCCAGGGCCAGGTGCCTGAGGGCCATTTCCGAGATGTGGCGGTGGCCGTCGTGGGCGGGATTGAACGACCCGCCCAGGAGGCCGACGCGGGTGCGCCGGCCGTCGCCCGCGACGGTGGGGGGCGCCGCGCGCCTCACGGCCGGACCTGGCCGCTTCCCCGCACCACGTACTTGTAGATGGTGAGCTGATCGACGCCCACCGGGCCGCGCGCGTGCATGCGGCCGGTGGAGATGCCGATCTCGGCGCCCATGCCGAACTCGCCGCCGTCGGCGAACTGGGTGGAGGCGTTGTGCATGACGATGGCGCTGTCCACGCCGGCCAGGAAGCGGTCCGCCGTCCAGGCGTCCTCCGTCACCACGGCCTCGGTGTGGGAGGAGCTGTGGCGGCGGATGTGGGCCATGGCCTCGTCCACGCCGTCCACCACCTTCACGGAGAGGATGGCGTCCAGGTATTCCGTGTCCCAGTCGGCCTCGGTGGCCTCGTGGGCCCCGGGCCATGCCTGCATGACCTCCCGGGTGCCGCGGATCTCGCAGCCGGCGGCGTGCAGGTCGTCCAGGATGGCGGGCAGCAGGTCGTCCTTGCGCGAGCGCGCCACCAGCAGCGTCTCCGTGGCGCCGCAGATGCCCGTGCGCCGCAGCTTGGCGTTGTGCACGAGGGCGACGGCCTTGTCGGCGTCGGCGGCGCTGTCCACGTAGGTGTGGCAGATGCCCTCCAGGTGCTTGAACAGCGGGATGTGGCTTTCCCGCGTGATGCGCTCGATGAGGGACCTGCCGCCGCGCGGCACGATGACGTCGATGTGCTCGGACATCTTCAGCATCTCGCCCACGGCGGCGCGGTCGCGGGTGGGGACCATCTGGACGCAGCCGCGCGGCAGGCCGCCCGCCTCCATGCCGTTCTCCAGGGCGGTGAGGATGGCCCGGGACGAGTGGAAGCTTTCCGAGCCGCCGCGCAGGATGCAGGCGTTGCCCGCCTTGAGGGCCAGCGCCGCGGCGTCGGCCGTGACGTTGGGGCGGCTTTCGTAGATCACCCCGATGACGCCCAGGGGCACGGCGACGCGGGCGATGCGCAGACCGTTGGGCTGTTCCCAGGCGTTCAGTTCGCGCCCGACGGGATCGTTCAGGTCGGCGACGGTCTCCACGCCGGCGGCCATGCCCTCGATGCGGTCATCGTCGAGGGTGAGGCGGTCCATCATGGCCCTGGACAGGCCCTTGTCGCGCCCCTCCTCCAGGTCCCGGGCGTTGGCGGCCTTGATGGCGTCCCTGCGCTTGCGCAGCTCGTCGGCCGTGGCGCGCAGGGCGGCGGTGCGCGCCTCGCTGCTGGTGAGCGCCAGCTCCTGCCCGGCCTGGCGCGCCGTGCGCCCGATCTGGTGCATCAGGCCGGCAACGTCCTGCTCTTCGTTTTGTTGTTCGGCGGCCATGGGTCGTCCTTCGTTGTCTGGCGATTCCGTCGCGCCGTACCTTAACGCAGACGACGGGGCTTTGCACCAACCGCCCGTCCGGGCGGGGGTCCGGGGGATATCGCCATATCCCCCGGTTTTCTTCCCTATTGTTCCCTTCAAGACCTTGCCGCGCGCCACGCCTGGATCACGCCCTTCAATGGCGGCCCGGTGCCTCCGTCACCTCTTCCGGGCGCTCCGCGGTCAGGGCCCGATCCAGCATGGTGTCGAGGGCATCGCCATCGGCGTCCTGCACCCGGTCCGCGACGTTGGCGGGCACGGTGCCGAAGCGGCCCCGCAGGATGCGGAGCACGGCCTCGGCCTTGCCCTCGGCCTTGCCCTCGGCCTTGCCGCGCGCCTCGCCACGACGCATCCATTCCTCGGCCGGCGTACCCATGAGCTCCTCCCACCGTTCCGGTTTGGCCTGTTTCACCGCGTCTTCCAGGGCCTCGGCCGTCATGTCGTAGACGGCACCGACATATTCCAGCACCTGCCGCTCGAAAAGGCTGCCGTCGGGCGTATCGTGCAACAGGGCGATCACCACCCGCAACGGCACACCCTGATCGTAAGCGTGTTTCAGCGCGGCAAGACCCGCCCGCACCGCGCGTTCGCCGGCCAGTTCCGTGTCATCCACAGGACCCAGATCGCGCAGGATGTAGCGGAAATCCCGCACGTGGTCGAGAACGGCCTCGGGCGCGTCCAGCCAGTCCACCACCGAGGCGGGCACGGTCCACGGCGTCTGTCCGTGATAGAAGACCACGGGAATGATGGCGGGCAGGGCCGCCGGTCCGCTTTCCGCCTCGGCGATGCATTTTTCCCAGATGCGGGCCATGTAGGTAAGTAACTGGACCGGCGTTCGGGGGTCGGGGCGGCTCTTGTGTTCGAGAAGGGTATAGATATAAGCGTCGCGGCCGTCCTTCAGCGCCATCCGGAACAACCGGTCGCTCTGGCTGCCCTGGAGGGCCTGGTCCACGAAGCTGCCCTCGACGGGCTCCGGCGGATCGTCAGCCAGCTCGGCGACAATGGCCGGCGGCAGATGATCCCGCAAAAGGGCCCGCGCCCGTTCCGGATCGTCCAGGAGCGCCTGGAAAAGCTTGTCGTGCGGGTTCGCCGGGGCCGCCACGTCAGAACACCACGAGGTCGTCGCGGTGGATGAGTTCCTCGCCGTCCTCGTAGCCCAGGATCTCGGCGATGGCGTCGGAGCGGGCGCCCATGAGGGCGCGGCATTCGTCGGATTCGTAGCCGGCCAGGCGGCGCGCCACGGGGCGGCCCCGCCGGTCGCGCACCGTCACCGCCTCGCCCTTGCGGAAGTGGCCTTCCACGTCGGTGACGCCGGCGGGCAGGAGGCTTTTGCCGCCGCTCAGGGCCTTCAGGGCGCCGTCGTCCACCGTGAGGGCCCCCGTGGGCCGGAGGCTGGCGGCGATCCAGTGCTTGCGCGCGGTGCGCGGCTCCTCGGCGGGGACGAACCACGTGCCCCGCCCCGATTCGTCCAGGCGGCGCAGGGGGTCGTGGGGCTTGCCGTCGGTGATGACCATGGCGCAGCCGGCGCCCATGGCGATGCGGGCGGCGGCGAGCTTGGTGACCATGCCGCCCGTGCCCGTTTCCGAGCCGGTGGCGCCGGCCATGGCCTCGATGTCCGGGGAAATGGTGTGCACCTCGGGGATGAACTCGGCGCCGGGGTCGTCGGCCGGGTTGGCCGTGTAGAGGCCGTCGATGTCCGACAGCAGCACCAGGGTGTCGGCGCTCACCATCTGGGCCACGCGCGCCGCCAGGCGGTCGTTGTCGCCGAAGCGGATCTCCTGGGTGGCCACCGTGTCGTTCTCGTTGATGACGGGCACGGCGCCCATGTTCAGCAGCGCCCCCGTGGTAGCGCGGGCGTTGATGTAGCGCTGGCGGTTTTCCGTGTCGTCCATGGTGAGGAGCACCTGCGCCACCGCCAGGCCGTGGCGGTGGAAGCCCTCCTGGTAGGCGTGGGCGAGCTGGATCTGGCCGGCCGCCGCGGCCGCCTGCTTGTCCGCCAGGCGCAGGGGCCGGCCGCGCTTGATGCCGAGCGCCCGGCGGCCCACGGCGATGGCCCCCGACGACACCACCACCACCTCGGTGCCCGCGCCGTGGCGGCGGGCGAGGTCGGCGATGAGGGCCTGGAGCCATTTCTGATGGATGCGCCCGCTGCCCTGCTCCACGAGCAGCGCGGAGCCGATCTTCACCACCATGCGCCGGGCGCGCGTGAGGCGGTTCATGGATGGAAGGGCTCCGGCTCGCGCTGCGCCGCCTCGTGCGCCCACAGGGCTTCGACGTGCTGGCGCACGGCGAGCAGGGCGTCGCGCACGCCGGCCCCGCTGACGCCCGACATCCCGATCACGTCCCGGCCGCACGCCTCGCGCAGGGCGGCCCGCTGCTCGGCGACGGCCTCCGGCGTCAGGGCGTCCACCTTGTTGAGGGCCACCAGTTCCGGCTTGTCGGCGAGGCCGTGGCCGTAGGCGGCGATCTCGTCGCGGACGGTGCGCCACGCCTGCGCCACGTCCTCCTGGGTGGCGTCCACCAGGTGCAGGAGGACGGCGCAGCGTTCCACGTGGCCCAGGAAGCGGTCGCCCATGCCGTGGCCGTCGTGCGCCCCGGCGATGAGGCCGGGAATGTCGGCGATGACGAAGGGGTCGCCGTCGGTCTGCACCACCCCCAGCACGGGGTTGGTGGTGGTGAAGGGGTAGTCGGCGATATCCGGCCTGGCGCGGGTGACACTGGCCAGGAAGGTGGACTTGCCGGCGTTGGGCAGCCCCACCAGCCCGGCGTCGGCGATGAGCTTGAGGCGCAGCCACACGGACATCTCCGCGCCCGGCTCGCCGTGCTCCCACTCGCGCGGGGCGCGGTTGGTGCTGGAACGGAAGTGGGTATTGCCGCGCCCGCCGCGGCCGCCCTTCAGGAGCACCAGGCGCCGGCCCGGCTCGGTCATGTCGGCGAGCAGGGCACCCTCGTCGTCCAGGATCTGGGTCCCCCGGGGCACTTCCAGCACGGCGTCGGCGCCGCGCCCGCCGGTGCGGTTCTTGCCCATGCCGTGGTCGCCGCGTTTGGCGCGGAAGTGCTGCTGGTAGCGGAAGTCGATGAGGGTGTTCAGGCTTTCCACGCACACGGCCACCACGTCGCCGCCGCGGCCGCCGTCGCCGCCGTCGGGGCCGCCGCGCGGCACGTGTTTCTCGCGCCGGAAGCTCATGCAGCCGTCGCCGCCGCTCCCGGCCTGGAGATGCACCTTGGCCTGGTCGAGGAATTTCATGGTCGTTCCCGGCCCCGGAAACGCGAACGGGGGAACGGCGGGCGGCCGTTCCCCCGGGCTGAAACCGGCCGCGCGCGCCGCGGCGGCCCGCGTGCCTACTCGGCGGCCTCCACGTCGATGAAGGTGCGGCGGCCGCTCTTGCGGAAACGCACCTGGCCGCCGTCGAGGGCGAAGAGGGTGAAGTCCTTGCCGATGCCCACGTTGCGGCCCGGGTGATACTTGGTGCCGCGCTGGCGCACCAGGATGTTCCCGGGGATCACGGCCTCGCCGCCGTATTTCTTGACGCCCATGCGTTTGCTGTGGCTGTCGCGCCCGTTCTTGGTGCTGCCACCCGCCTTCTTGTGCGCCATTGCCTTGCCTCCGTTGTCCGCGCGCCGCCCTAGGCGGAAATGTCCGTGATGCGCAGCCGGGTCACCGGCTGGCGGTGCCCCTTCTTGAGCCGGTACTTCTGGCGGCGCTTCTTCTTGAAAACGATGGTCTTGGGGCCCTTGAACTGGTCCACCACCTCGGCGGTGACGCTGGCGCCGTTGACGGTGGGGGTGCCGACGCGGGCGGAATCGCCCTCGCCCACCATCAGGACGTCGCCCAGCGTGACGGTCTGGCCCGCCTCGGCGGGGAGCTTTTCCACGTCGATGACGTCGTCCTTGGCCACCCGGTACTGCTTACCGCCGGTCTTGATGACTGCGTACATGAGCTCGCCTTTCCTGGGCTCTGCTTTGTCTCGGCCGGATTCAACCGTGTCAGGGGTGGGCGAGTATACGGCCGCGCCCGGTGCTGTCAACCGTCGCCCTGTTTCACCGTGTCGCCGCCGCGCTGTCCCGGCGCGTCCGGCTCGGGTTTGCGTTCCTTGTCCGTGATGACGCACTCGCGCACCCACACGTCGTACACCGGGTGTTCCATGGCATTCAGCGCGGGTGACGAGGCGAACATCCAGCCCGAGAAGACCTCTCGGTCGGCCCTGTCCGGCTTCACCTCGCGGATGGTGAGGAAGGCGGCGCTCTCCGGCGGCTCCTCGGGCGGCCGGCGGCGGCAGGCGTGCACCGTGATTCGCAGGGTGCGCAGCTTGTGGGTGGTGCCCACGGGGACACGGATGGTGCGCACGCGGGCCGTCACCTTGTCCAGCCAGTTGAGCACGGCCACGTCGCCGTCGATGAAGGTGGCGCGCGCCGGCCCCGGAAGGATCAGGAGCACGGCCGCGAGGACCAGCGCGGAGAAAGCGGCGCGCGTCATGGCGTCACTGCCCCAGGCCGCCACCCAGGCCGCCACCCCCCTGCCCGTCGCCGCTCTTGCCGCCCTGGTCGGTGGCCAGGAAGATGATCTCGCCCACCAGGTCCTCCAGGGACTTGATGTCCTTGGTGTGCTTGATGCGGTCGCCGGGGTCGAGGGTCTCGGCGGCCGAGCCCGGCTCGAGCTTGACGTAGGTGCCGCCCATGAGGCCGGCGCTGGCCACCTTGGCCACGGTGTCCGCGGGGAGCTTCACGCCGGGGCGGATGTTCATCCGCACGATGGCGTCATAGGTCTTCTTGTCCAGGTGTTCGCTGGTGACGGTCCCCACCTTGATGCCGCTCACGCGCACGTCGGAGCCCACTTCCAGGCCACCCACCCGGAGGAACGCGGCCGACAGTTCATACCCCTGGACGGTCCTCAGGTCGGCCGTGTTCCAGGCAAACACCAGGAACATGATGGCCACCAGGAGGACCACCCCGCCCATGATGCTCTCGATCAGGTGACGGCCCATCAACGTCTTCGTCAGTCCTTCGGCTGGCCGTTGTCGTCCTCGCCGGCGCCGGCCCCTTTCCGGGCGCGCGCCCGGCTCACCACGAGCTGCAACAGTTCCTCCACGATGAGGGCGTCCTGGGTGTAGGCGATGGTGCCGCCCGGCTCGATGCTGTCGAACGCGGCGCCGGGCTGCAGGGCCACGTGCTTGTCGCCCAGGATGCCCTGGGTCTTGATGGCCGCCGCCGTGTCCGTGGGCAGGGCCACGTCCCCCTCGATGCGCAGGGTGACACGGGCCCTCAGGGAATCACCGAGCTCCATCGCCACCACCTCGCCCACCGGCAGGCCGCCCAGCCACACGGGCGACCCCACGCTCAGGCCGGAGACCTCGTCGAACGTGGCGTGGACGCGATAGCCGTTGTTCGCCGGATCGTGCATGGACGACAAAACGCCCACCGCCACGACGGCGAGCAGCACCAGCGCGCCCACCACGGCCTGGAAGTTCCGGCGGTCGCCCATGAAACCCTACTCGGGACGCCACGGTTCGTAATCCCCGGTGGCGGCGGTGCGGGCGCCGCCGCGGGCGGTGTGGCCGCGCGGCACGTGGGCGCGCGGCGTGCCCGTCCGGTTGGGGCGGTGCGGCCGCTGCCAGGCGTGCCCGCCGGCGGCCAGGGGCGCGTCGTCCGTCAGCCAGTGCAGCCAGGCGTGCCATTCCGGCGGCACGCGCGACGCCTCGGGCTCGCCGTTGTACACCACCCAGCGCCGGCCGCGCCGCCCCGGCACCGGCGTGCGCTCGGTGTAGTACTGGTTGCCCTGGTCGTCGGTCCCCACCAGACGGCCGCGCATCCGGGTGAACAGACGGATCGCTGCGCTCATGACCGTTTACCTCCACGCCCGTCAAAAGCGGCAATACTATGGCAGGGTCGGCGCGTGCCGTCCAGCCCCGGGACCGCCACCTTTTGGCGCGCGGGCGACGCGCGTTAGGGTGATGGCACCATCATCGCCGGACAAGACCAGGGAGGCACGCCATGAGCCGTATCCGCATCACGGTGGGGGGAACCAGCCTGACGGGGGAGGTCTACGACACCCCCACCGGCCGCACGGTGCTGGAGAACCTGCCCATCGAATCCACCGCCCGTACCTGGGGCGAGGAGGTCTATTTCAGCGTGCCCTTCACCGTGGAAGAGGAGCCCGACGCGCGGGCCGTGGTGGAATGCGGCGAGCTGGCCTTCTGGGAGGGCGGCCAGGCCATTGCCATCGGCTTCGGCCCCACGCCCATCTCGCAGGGCACCGAGATCCGCCTGGCGGCGCCGTGCAACATCTGGGGCCGCTGCCTGGACAGCGCGCGCGCCCTTCAGGGTGCCCGCGACGGGGATACCGTCCAGGTGACACTGGCGGAAGAGGGGTAGGCAATCGTCACGCCGCCCCGGGCAACACCCGCCCTTCCGCCCCGGCCCGCGCCGGCGGTTTCGGCCCGCACAGGTCGCGCGGGCGCACGTCCGATTCCGGCCGCGGGTGGGCGCCCGCCTCGCGTATCGCCGACCCGTGGACAAGATACGCCCCCCGGGCGCCGGGCCGTTTCGGCCAGCGCCGGGAGGAGATCGCCGATGGCGCGCCGTTTCCGCCGGATCGTCTCCGCGCGGCGCGCCTTCAGCGTCGTGACGGGCATGGCTTCCCCCTGCCCGCCGTGCCGGGCGGTCAGCCCTGGCGGGCCTTGAGGCGGGGATTCTGCTTGTTGATGACGTAGACCTTGCCGCGGCGGCGCACGACGCGGCAGTTCTTGTCCCGCTTCTTGGCGGCCTTCAGCGAGTTGCGCACGCGCATGGGTCCGCTCCCTGGTTCCCGTGGTCCGGTTGGAAGTGGCGGACCATAGGGCGGGCCGGCGCCGCTGTCAACGACCCTGGCTTTGTCGCGGCCCAGGTGGTAAACGGCCCCCATGCGCGTTCTGGGCATCGAGACGAGCTGTGACGAGACCGCCGCCGCCGTGGTGACGGCGGACCGGCGCATCGTGGCCGCGCGCGTGCACAGCCAGCTCGAGGCGCACGCGCCCTATGCCGGTGTGGTGCCGGAGATCGCCGCGCGCGCCCACCTGGAGCGCACGGACCGCGTGGTGGCCGCCACCATGGAAGAGGCCGGGCTCGCCTTCGCCGACCTGGACGGCATCGCCGCCACCGCCGGCCCGGGCCTCATCGGCGGCCTTCTGGTGGGCCTCATGACGGGCAAGGCCATCGCCGCCGTCCACGACCGGCCGCTGGTGGCGGCCAACCACCTGGAGGGGCACGCCCTCACCGCGCGCCTCACCGACGGCGTCGATTTTCCCTATCTGCTGCTGCTGGCCTCGGGCGGCCACTGCCAGCTCCTCGACGTTCAGGACGTGGGGCGGTGCCGCCGCCTGGGCGGCACCATCGACGACGCCGTGGGCGAGGCCTTCGACAAGGTGGCGCGCATGCTGGGCCTGGGCTATCCCGGCGGCCCGGCCGTGGAGGCGGCGGCCCGCGACGGCGACGCGGCGCGTTTCCCCCTGCCGCGCCCCATGAAGGGCCGGCCCGGCTGCGATTTTTCCTTCTCCGGCCTGAAGACGGCGGTGCGCCACACGGTGGAAGGCCTGCCGCCGGGGGCGCCCGACGACCGCGACGTCGCCGACCTGTGCGCCGCCTTCCAGGAAGCCGTGGGCGACGTGCTGGCCGACCGCTGCGCCCGCGCGCTCGCCGAAACCGGCGCGCCGCGCCTGGTGGTGGCCGGCGGCGTTGCCGCCAACCGGGCCCTCAAGGCGCGCCTGGAAAGGGTGGCGGACGGCGCCGGCGTCCCGCTGCACGCGCCGCCCGTCCCGCTGTGCACGGACAACGGGGCCATGATCGCCTGGGCCGGAGTGGAGCGCCTGCGGCGTGGCCTGACGGACGGGCTGGACGCGGCGGCGCGCCCGCGCTGGCCCCTGACGGAACTCACCGGTTAGAATGCGCGATCACGCGGATCGGGGAACGGTCATGGAACACATCGGCATCATCGGGGCGGGCGCCTGGGGCACGGCCCTGGCCGCCACCATCCGCCGCGCCGGCCGGCGCGTCACCCTCTGGGCGCGCGAGCCGGACGTGGCGGAAACACTGGCCCGCGAGGGGCACAACCCGTGGTACCTGCCCGGCGTCACCCTGCCCGACGGCATCGCCGCCACCAGCGACCCGGCGACGGCCGCCGCCGCCGACGCCCTGCTCCTGGTGGTGCCGGCGCAGCACCTGCGCGGGGTGGCGGAGCGTCTGGCGCCGCACCGCCGCGAGGGCGTGCCGCTGGTGGTGTGCGCCAAGGGCATCGAGCAGGCGACGGGCGCCCTGATGTCGGAGGCGGTGGCGGCCGCCGTGCCCGGCGCCCCGGTGGCCGTGCTTTCGGGCCCCACTTTCGCCGGCGAGGTGGCGGCCGGCCTGCCCACGGCGGTGACCCTGGCCTGCGCCGATGCGGCCCTGGAAGACGACCTGGTGCACGCCGTGGGCACCCGCACCTTCCGCCCCTATTTCAGCGACGACGTCATCGGCGCCCAGGTGGGCGGCGCCGTGAAGAACGTCATGGCCATCGCCTGCGGCATCGTGCACGGCCGCCGGCTCGGCGAGAACGCCCGCGCCGCCCTCATCACGCGCGGCCTCGCGGAGCTCACCCGCCTCGCCACGGCCCTTGGCGGCCGGCCGCAGACCCTCATGGGGCTGTCGGGGCTGGGCGACCTCACCCTCACCTGCAACGCCATGCAGTCGCGCAACTTCTCCCTTGGCGCGGCGCTCGGCGAAGGGCAAACGCTGGCAGCGGTGCTGGGGGAACGGTGCTCCGTGGCCGAGGGGGTGTACAGCGCCGGCCCCGTCACGGCGATGGGGGAACGCCTGGGCGTGGAGCTTCCCGTTTGCCAGGCCGTGGACGGCGTGTTAAATCATGACAAGTCGATTGACCGTGTGATCCAGGATCTTCTTGCCCGTCCTTTCCGGGCGGAAGCCGCCATGACCGCGCCGGCCAGGGAGCCCGACAGCCGATGAGCGAGCAGAACACCACCAAATCCACCAATATTTTCCATGTGGATCACCGCATCACGCCGGAGCAGCGCTGGCGCCGCAACGGCCACGAAAGCGGCATTCTGTGGCTGACGGGGCTGTCGGGATCGGGCAAGACGACACTGGCCCTCGCCCTGGAGCACGAGCTTTTCCGGCGCGGTTATCACACCTTCGTCCTGGACGGCGACAACGTGCGCCACGGCCTGTCCTCGGACCTGGGCTTCTCGCCCGAGGACCGCAGCGAACACATCCGCCGCATCGGCGAGGTGGCCAAGCTCTTCGCCCAGAGCGGCACCATCGTCATCACATCCTTCATCTCGCCGTACCGCGCGGACCGTGACCGGGTGCGGGCCATCGCCCCGGAGTTCTTCCACGAGATCTACGTCCAGGCCGACCTTTCGGTATGCGAGGAGCGCGATCCCAAGGGCCTCTATCAGAAGGCCCGCCGCGGCGAGATCCCCGAGTTCACCGGCATTTCCGCGCCCTACGAGGCGCCCGCGGCGCCCGAGCTGGAGGTGGACACGGACGTGCTGTCCGAGGACGAGAGCGTGGAACGGCTTCTCGGCTACGTGCGGCGGAGCCTGGGCGAAGGGCCGCGCAACGTCGTGGCCGGGACCGAGGCCGACGGGAACGCCGGGGAGGCGAGCGATGCGGGTGGTGATCCAGTGCGTCGACAAGCCGGCTCATGAGGCTGTGCGCGCCGCCAACCGCGACGCGCACCTGGCCCACATCAAGGCGCAGGGGGAGCGGGTGGTCTTCGCCGGGCCGCTCCTGACCCCGGACGGCGAGGGCATGGTGGGCAGCCTGCTCATCATGGACTTCGACACCCTGGCCGACGCCCATGCCTTCACCGACGCCGACCCCTACAACAAGGCCGGGCTGTTCGAGCGCGTCGAGGTGCGGCCCGTGAAACAGGTGCTGCCCGGACAGGGGTGAAGGGTCGGGGCGTGACGCATAGACTGGCCTGCGTTAAATTTCCTTCAGCATTTTGAGCACGATTGGGCCCGGGTGGGGTCCGTCGCCATCATAACCGTCGGGCTGGTCGTTCTGGGCATCGCGCACAGGGCCATGGACGTGTGGCTGAAGAATCGGATCAATCGGCGGCGTGTCCTCCTGGAACGGGACCGCCGTCGGCTCCGGGTGGAAGAACGGCGCAAAGAGATGGAGCGGGAACGGAGGGACGAACAGGATGATTGAACTGGTCGTTTATCTTGCCGCCGTCCTGCAATTCCGGCATTGCTTCCGCAGGGAAGGTCAGCTCCAGATAGGGCGCCTTTTTCACAATAGCCGAGCCGCTC